>CAJXRM010000163.1 GCA_913059205.1 uncultured Flavobacteriales bacterium | reverse complement strand
GCTCGGAGATGTGTATAAGAGACAGCATTTGGAATTGATATTAAATGGCGAAACAAAGTTGTTCAACTTGTAGCTGACGCTCAGCCAAAAAATATTCTTGATATTGCAACAGGAACTGGCGATTTAGCAATCAATTTGACTCGTACAAATGCTTCGCAAATCATTGGGTTAGACATCAGTGAAGGGATGCTTGATGTTGGTAGAAAAAAGATATTAAAAAAAGAACTTCATGAAACTATTGATATGGTGGTTGGAGATTCTGAAAACCTTCCTTTTGACGATAACTCTTTTGATGCCATTACAGTGGCCTTTGGTGTGCGTAATTTTGCAAACCTAGACAAAGGTCTAACAGAAATTAAACGTGTATTAAAACCAAATGGCAAATTGGTGATTCTAGAAACTTCTGTTCCTACAAAATTTCCATACAAACAAGGATATCGTTTTCATTCCTCTGTTATACTTCCAATAGTTGGAAAATTATTTTCTAAGGACAAAGTTGCGTATTCGTATTTATCAGAATCTGCAAATTCTTTTCCTTTCGGAGAAAAATTCAACAATATTTTATTAAAAAACGGGTTTACAACTGCAACAGACAAACCTGTAACATTTGGTGTAGCATCAATTTATACCGCTACTAAATAAAATATGAAAAAATTACAATTACTTTTTTTAGGAATACTATTTCTAATCTCCAACTCTTTATTTTCACAAAGAGACAGAATTGAATATTTACCAAGTTTTGATAAAGCAAAACTACATTACGGATTTTATTTAGGCATCAATCAAAACGATTTTAAAGTAAACTATAAGACAAGCAATTACGCAAATGCAAATATTAGCGTTACTGCAACAAGTGGATTTAATGTTGGCTTAATTGCTGATTTTCGCTTGCATAAAAACATAAATCTTCGTTTTGAACCAGGTTTAATTAGCAACTCTAAAACTTTAGCTTTTACCTATATTAATGCCTCTCAAGATAGCATTAGAGAAATTGGTTCAACATACTTACATCTTCCTTTTTTATTAAAATTCAGCACAAATAGAATGAACAATATTCGTCCTTATGTGTTAGCAGGAATTTCTTATGACTTCAATTTCTCAAGCAATGAAAGAAATACAAATGATAATTCTGGTGGGGAATTTAGAATGAAATCGCATAACTTTATGTACGAATTAGGAATTGGGATTGATATCTATTTATATTATTTCAAATTTTCCCCTTCTATTCGAGGAATATTTGCTTTGAATAACGAATTGAAATATGATGACATAGCAAATAGTCAATGGACTTCTCCAGTGAATTTCTTAGGAACCCGTGGTGTATATATCAATTTTGCTTTTGAAGGAGGTTGGTAAACTAACTTCTTTTAAACTCACTTAACAAAATTGCAGTTGCAGTTGCAACATTTAAGCTTTCTATTTCTTGTGTTTTACCAAATCTTGGAATTGAAATTTTTGCATCCACAATATCTCTAATTTCAGCAGAAACACCGTTTGCTTCATTTCCCATTACCAGAATAGCTTCTGTTGGCAAATCACTTTTATATACATTTTTTCCGTTCATATCAGCAATAAAACTTGGCCGCTTTGCTCCCTTTAAATAATCAGCTAAATCTGTATATACAATTTCCAATCGCGTTAAGGAACCCATAGATGCTTGTACAACCTTCTGATTATAACAATCTACAGTTGCTATTGAACAAACTAATTTTTGAACACCAAACCAATCACATAAACGAATTATTGTTCCTAAATTCCCTGGATCATTAATAGCATCTAAAGCAACAATCAAACCATAATTATCAGTTAAAACTTCTGGAGGAATTTTAAACAACCCTAATACTTTATTTGGGTTTTTAAGCTTACTGACTTTCTTTAACTCCGTTTCTGAAATAATAATTGTATTTTCTAATTCTGAAGAAATAACAAAATCTTCCGTTGCAAAAAGTTGTTCAACTTCAAAAGCAGAGCTCAAGAACTCATTAACAACCTTTACTCCTTCAGCAATAAATAATTTATGCTTTTGACGATACTTTTTTTGTTGTAAACTGGTTATAAGCTGTCTCTTATACACATCTGACGCTGCCGACGATCTACTCTGTGTAG
>CAJXRM010000162.1 GCA_913059205.1 uncultured Flavobacteriales bacterium | reverse complement strand
ATCTACACAGAGTAGATCGTCGGCAGCGTCAGATGTGTATAAGAGACAGGAATCTACACCGTACACAAAATCGGGAGTCAAAGTGGTGGGTAAAATATAATTATATCCTGTCATAAACAAAACATCTATTTTTTTGCCAATTTTTGCCTTGCCGGAAAAAGAAGCATCTATCCCTAGAACCCTAGATTTACCCGTATTAATAAATTTAAATCCAGCAAAATTTGTCGGGCTAGATCCATCTCCCCAAAAACCGAAAACATATTCAATTGTATTCTGATATTCTTGCCAGAATCCAGCCACATCTAGATATCCATATAGGTTTCCAAATTTTAATCCCTGTTTAATTCCAACTTCGGCATTCCAGCTTGACTCGGCTTTTAAATCATTGTTAGGGAACACTCCAAAATTACCAACTCCTGTTCGAATAAAGCGTTCTGTAATTGTTGGAAAACGGTATCCCTGTCCATAAGAAGCTCGTACATATGTCTCTTGATAAACTTTAATACTAGTTCCAGCTCTGAAAATTGGCTTGAGCGCAGTAATTGAATCATTTAATTGAAAATACTCTAATCGCCCACCTAAAGATAAGTTCAACACTTCTTTAAATTTCTTTTCTAATTGAGTATAACCTGAAACATTCAACATTTGATTATTTCTACTGCCTGAACCAATATACATGTTCGCAAATGAATTAGTAAATGTCCCTGTTATACCGCCAATAAAATCAAGGTTGGCCAAATTCACATATTTCTTAGCAAAGGAATAGTCAGCAAAATAAGTCGTTGCTTCATTCGATTGATTCGCAGTCATTTCATTATTTGAATATAAGATCCTCCCACGTAGTGCATGCTTCCCATTTGCTTGTGTATTAAAGGTAATGTAAGGGTCGATATTAAAAATCGTTTGGTTTTGTAAAAACGAAGCACCGGGATAGGCTCTGAATAAATCAGTCGAATCACCTAACCATGCAAAAACCATATTGGTTTCTGAAAGCATTGCGTTTCCATTTACACCATAACTGAGACCTCTAAATTTCTTTGAACGATGACGTGTATTAAAATTGATTCTTGCCCTTTTGGAGGCCATTTGTTTATTTGTAAAGTTCGAAACTGTATCTGCATATGGTGATGCCATAATTAATGAGTCTTCGATTCCCGGTCCGATATAACCGTGGTCATAATTAAAATTTCCACCAACTACCAAATCAAAGTTTTTAATCATTCTTGAATGAAGAAAATTTACACCTGTAATTAATGGGAAATCATTCCACCATTTTGCACCTTCTTGTGATGGATTAGCGTAAAAACCTCCATAAACGTTCACTTTAGTTAATGGCTTAGCTTTGGGGTAAGCGGTACGAATATGCACCGAACCTGACAATGCTGAACTTCCTGAAAGAACAGATGCAGCCCCCTTGATAACTTCAATTTGACTTATGTTTTCAACTGGAATAAATCCCCATTCAGGTCTACCTGCATCACCAGACAGCATTGGCATTTCATCCACAATAACAGCCACTTTAGAGCCAACGCCAAAAGTAAATCCTGAACCTCCTCTAATCTGAGGCTCGCCATCAAGAATATTCAAACCTGGAGTTTGATCCAAGGCTGTTTCTATACTTCGTGTATTTTTGTTTTCTATAATCTCAGGTCGAATGATTTCCATTGAAACGGTCTGATCTTCCAATGCCTTATCAAACTTTCCAACTTTGACATCAACCCCTTCAATTTCTAGTACAAATGCCTTTAGTGTAACGTTATGAGTTGCTGTTTGATTTTCAGCTATTTCTATTTTTAACGTGTCTGTTATCAGTGAAGTATAACGATAAATCACCTTACATTGACCAACAGGTAATTCCAATAAATAATTCCCATTGTCATCCGTTAAGTTTCCAATGGTAATATCTCCTCTATAAATAACTGAGGCTCCTGGAATAGGTTCACCTTTTTCATCAATCACTTTTCCTACTAAATTTCCTGTTTGAGCTAAAAGAGAAAAACCTGTTGTAAAAACTGTAGTTAGAATCAAAAAATACTTCATAGATATAAATTAAAAAAAGCCTGTCTCTTATACACATCTGACGCTGCCGACGATCTACTCTGTGTAG
>CAJXRM010000161.1 GCA_913059205.1 uncultured Flavobacteriales bacterium | reverse complement strand
ATCGTCGGCAGCGTCAGATGTGTATAAGAGACAGGGTATGGGACTTGGATATGCAGCAGCAAAAGAATTAGCCTCTCAAGGTTCAAACCTTGTATTGGTTGACTACAACGAAAAAGCTTTAACAAAAGCAAAAACGGAAATTTCAAATGAGTTTCCAGATGTCAAAATTCAAACCGTAATTGCAGATGTATCAAATGAAGAAGCTGTCAAAAATTATGTAGATGAAACAGTAAAAGTATTTGGCAGAATTGACGGTTTTTATAATAATGCTGGAATTGAAGGAAAACAAGCAAGCATTATAGAATACGATGTGAATATCTTTAAAAAGGTAATTGACATCAACTTGATGGGTGTTTACTACGGATTACGATATGTAATTCCAGTGATGCAAAAACAAAAGTATGGTCGCATTGTCAATGTCGCATCTGTAGGTGGAATTCGTGGAGTACTAAATCAAATGCCTTATGTGGCAAGTAAACACGCTGTTTCTGGTATGACAAAAAACGCAGCGTTAGAATACGGCAAAGAAGGAATACTTACTAATGCTATTGCTCCTGGAGCAATACTTACCCCAATGGTTGCCGAGGCATTTAGAGAAGTAAATCCTGAAGATCCAAAAGCAGCAGAAATGGAATACGCTCAACGCAACCCTATGAAAAGATTGGGACAGCCACACGAAGTAGCAAAATTAGTAGCATTTCTTTTGAGTGAAGACAACGGTTATATAAGTGGGCAAACAATTGCAATTGATGGTGGTGAATCAAATATATACGGGAACTCGTAAAAGAAACATGCAGGAATTGTTGTAATCATCGATGGCACTTCCTGCATGAATTAAATAACTTAAAGACGAAATTTATAGCATTAGCAATCACAGGAATATTAATTTTTGGTGGTTCAAGCTGCTAATCTCTAACAATAAATAAAATGGAATCAAAAAACAATCCGCTATTGTGCGATATCGAAACTGGGATGTGTGAAACTACTGATATAAATACTAAAGATTCTCAATCCGAAAAACAAAAGTCTAATGATAATTTGGTAAAAGTAATTTACTACACTGACCCTATCTGTTCTTCTTGTTGGGGAATTGAACCGCAATTGAGAAAGCTGAAATTGGAATATGGCAATAGCATTGAAATTGAATACCGAATGGGGGGCTTATTGCCCGATTGGAGTTACAATAGTGGAGGAATAAGCAGCCCTTCTGATGTAGCACAACATTGGGATGAAGTAAGTGCTTATTACGATATACCAATTGATGGTGATGTTTGGTTAGAAGATCCTTTAAATTCTTCTTTTCCGTCATCCATTGCTTTTAAAGCAGCACAGTTGCAGGACAATGAAAAAGCCATTTTATTTCTTCGTGAAATTAGAGAAATGGTTTTTTTGAAGAAGAAAAACATTGCCAAATGGGAAAACATTTCCATTGCGGCTGAAAAAATAGGTTTAGATGTAGAACAATTAAAAATAGACATTGAAGGAAAAGCAAAGGAGTTGTTTCAGGAAGATTTAAAATTGGGGAAAGAACTTGGGGTAAGAGGTTTTCCTACCATGTTTTTTGTAGATGATGCCGGAAATAAAGAATTTGTATATGGTACTAAACCTTATGCATTCTACGAAATGGCTATTTTGAAATTGAATCCAACAATTACAAAAAGTGAATACAGTAAAAATTGGGAAGTGCTTTTTTTTAAGTATAACACGTTGACAGCTAAAGAATTTTCTGAACTTTCGGGAAAACCTAGAACAGAAAGCGAAGAATTCTTGAATGTACTTTCAACTGACGGGAAACTGGAAAAACTCACTACTAAAAATGGTGCAATTTGGAATTTAATTAAACAATAACTAATATGGTGCAATATATCTCGTTAAAACTATAATAGGTGCAGGTAAAATATCCATTGACAACTGGTTATACAGTAAGTTAAAATCTAAATAATATGAAAACGTACATAACATTATCGGAAGCAATAAATGACCTTACAAAGAAGGGTTATACGGTCAATTTCAATATAAAGCAAGATTGTATTGAGTGTGCAGAAAACAATTTACAACTTCAACCAGATGAATTTGAAATTGACGAAGTATATCGTTTTCAAGAAATGTCGGATGTAGATAATGACTGTCTCTTATACACATCTCCGAGC
>CAJXRM010000160.1 GCA_913059205.1 uncultured Flavobacteriales bacterium | reverse complement strand
GATTTCTGCCTGTCTCGTGGGCTCGGAGATGTGTATAAGAGACAGGGTTTAATACGACATACGTCTACGGAAGACATGCGCCGAATTATTCTGGCATCGATGGTCAGTTCATTCGCGTTTTTAGTATTAGGAATGTTGCGGTTCTATTTTTACGACGGTTACTTCTTATTTCCTATGTCGGTTTTGATGATCGAATTCCTTGCTTCGGCCGTTTTGTTGCTTGGAGGAAGATTTGCGATTAAATTGATGTATTTGGAATCAATAAAATCGAAGGATATCGAAGAGAAAGTACTGATTTACGGAGCAGGAATATCAGGCTTAATCACGAAGAGAACAATTGAAAAAGACATCAATAATGCTCAGAAAATTGTTGGTTTTTTAGATGACAATCAAAAGTTAAAAGGAAACCGTTTGGAAGGTATTACAATTTACCCAACCAGCGATTTGGAGAAAATTGTAAAAAAGGAAGGTGTAAACTTGGTAATCATTGCCATACAATCACCCGACAACGATAACAAGAGTAAAATTGTTGAGGAATGCTTGCGCTTGAAAGTTGAGGTGCGTAAAGTACCAACGACAAAGAGTTGGATTGACGGTGAATTCTCGACAAAACAGATTTCTAAAATTAATATCAATGATTTATTAGGGCGTAAATCGATTGTTTTGGACGAAGCAAAAATTCAACAAGAATTAAAAGAACGCACAATACTAATTTCCGGTGCTGCAGGTTCAATAGGAAGTGGATTGGTTAGACAGTTGGCAGGATACAATCCAATTAAATTGATCATGCTTGATCAGGCAGAATCGCCTTTGTACGATATTCACAATGAATTAAAAGATGAATTTCCGAATGTTGATTTTGAAGTCGTAATAGGTGACATCAGAAATTTTGAACGAATGAAAAATTTGTTCGACAAGTTCAAACCGACATACGTTTTTCACGCGGCAGCATACAAGCACGTTCCATTAATGGAAGACAATCCTTCTGAAGCGATTTTGACGAATGTTTTTGGAACGAGAAACTTAGTCGATTTAGCGGTGGCAAATAAGGTCGATAAGTTTGTTATGATTTCAACAGATAAAGCTGTGAATCCGACAAATGTAATGGGTGCTTCTAAGCGAATTGCTGAAATTTACGCACAACGAGCGAACTCAACTTCTGACACTAAATTTATCACAACGCGATTTGGAAATGTACTTGGTTCTAACGGTTCGGTGATTCCGTTGTTTCAACGTCAAATTGATCAAGGCGGACCAATTACCGTTACAGATGAACGTATAACGCGCTTTTTCATGACAATTCCTGAAGCGTGCCAGTTGGTATTGGAAGCTGGTTCAATGGGGAACGGAGGCGAGATTTTTGTGTTTGACATGGGGAAATCAGTGAAAATTGTCGATCTGGCGAAGAAAATGATTCAATTAAGTGGATTAGAACTTGGTAAAGACATTCAAATTAAATTCACTGGATTACGTCCTGGAGAGAAATTATACGAAGAATTGTTGGCAAAAGAAGAGAATACCTTGACAACACATCACCCTCAGATTTTAATAGCCAGAACAAGAGAGGAAGATGTTGCACAAATTCATCGTGTTCAAGAATTAATAGATTTGTTTAACTCACAAGACAATGATGCAATTGTATCTAAAATGAAGGAGATTGTACCTGAGTTTATTAGTAACAATTCGCGCTACGAAAAATTGGATAAACGATGATTGAGCCAGTGAAAATACAAGTAAGATTTTCTGATGTGGACATGATGGGACATGTAAATAATGCAGTATATCTGAATTATTTTGAAACAGCCAGAATGCTTTATTTTAATCAGTTACTTGGTTCAGATTGGGATTGGACGACTAATGGTATAATTTTACTTCGCAATGAAATAGATTACGTGAAATCTGTTCTATTACAACACAAGCCAACAATTAAAATTTCTGTAGAAAAAATTGGAGGAAAAAGTTTTGTCTTAACGTACGAATTAAAGGTAGATGACGTTGTTTACACCATGGGAAAATCAACGATGGTGTGTTTCAATTACAAACAGCAATCTACTGTTGAAATACCTGAACTACTTCGTTCTAAATTGAATGAACTGCAATTGAGTAATTAATTCTTCTTTTTCATAGAAAGGCAAGTTGTTTTACAGCAATTGCGTTCGAATGAATCGTGGAATAATACTTGTAATACCTGTCTCTTATACACATCTGACGCTGCCGACGATCTACTCTG
>CAJXRM010000159.1 GCA_913059205.1 uncultured Flavobacteriales bacterium | reverse complement strand
GATTTCTGCCTGTCTCGTGGGCTCGGAGATGTGTATAAGAGACAGGTATTAATGTACGAAAGCGAGAAGTGGAGAATTGGATATGAGGCCTATTACAAAGGGAGCCAATATCTAAGTGATGGCAGTTTATCGAATGACTTTGTAACTATGGGGTTAATGGTAATGAGAAGTTTTGAATGGGGTAGTGTCTTTGTTAATTTTGAAAACTTTACGGATCGAAGACAATCGCGCTTTAGTCCAGTAGTTTTACCTCCTACTAATAACCCTACATTTCCAGACGTATATGCCCCTACAGATGGTATAATTATTAGTGGTGGGCTTCTAATCAGACCATTTGGAAATGGAGAAGACGAGGATTAATAAGTATTAGTTATGAAAGTAAAATTAACAAACAATTGATACATGAGTAAATCTATAGAACCAGAAGTTTTGAGAGAATATGCATTCTCTGTTTTGAGTGCAATTTTACTTCTTGTAGGAATCTATTTGGAGTTTTGGTCGAATATAGCTATCAACGAATTTATATTAATCGGAGTTTATTTGATTGCCTATTCATTCGTTGGATTACCAGTTGTTTGGAGGTCATTAAAATTGATTTTACGACTGGATATTTTCAATGAATTCTTTCTAATGAGTCTTGCCACAATTGGAGCCATTGCAATCGGTGAGTATGCAGAAGGCGTTGCGGTAATGCTTTTTTATTCAGTTGGCGAGTTATTTCAAGGTGCAGCAGTTCGAAAAGCTAGAAGGTCGATAGAAGCGCTATTAAAATTACAAATTGAAGAAGTAATCGTTATAGGCGGCAATGAAAAACGAACGGTTCATCCGAGAGAAGTACAAATAGGTGATACAATACTTGTTAGATCAGGAGATAAAGTGGCGTTGGATGGTGTACTTGTTTCTGAGAGAGCTACTTTCAATACCTCAGCATTAACTGGTGAATCAATTCCAAGTGATATGAATAAGGAAGATAAAGTTTTGGCTGGGATGGTTAATTTGAACGAACCTTGTCAAATTCGAGTAACGACCAGTTACGAAAACACGAAACTTTCCAAAATACTAAAACTTGTACAGGACGCGACAGGGAGAAAAGCACCTACTCAACGATTCATTACCAAGTTTGCTAAGGTGTACACTCCGATTGTCGTTTTACTCGC
The DNA here is from genome assembly GCA_913059205.1 of uncultured Flavobacteriales bacterium. Taxonomy (GTDB): domain Bacteria; phylum Bacteroidota; class Bacteroidia; order Flavobacteriales_D; family Crocinitomicaceae; genus UBA4466. The sequence goes on along the minus strand of CAJXRM010000159.1, from coordinate 1,207 downwards.
TACCTGCTTAACTTTCTTACCTTACTTTTTCACGACGGATTACGTGTTTGTAGATTGGTTGTATCGGGCTTTAATATTCCTCGTTATTTCTTGTCCTTGTGCATTGGTAATATCAATTCCATTGGGTTATTTTGGTGGATTAGGAGCTGCATCACGTCACGGTATTTTAGTCAAAGGTTCAAATTACTTGGATTTACTTGCGAAGGTGGACACTGTAGTAATGGATAAAACAGGAACACTAACAAAAGGTGTGTTTGAAGTTGAAAAAGTAGTTTCACAAGAAATTGAAGAAGAATTATTTGTTCAATTAGTAGCTGAACTTGAGAAAAACTCGAGTCATCCAATTGCACAAGCGATTGTTAAATTCAGTTCGAGATATCGAACTATTGAGTATTCAACATCCGATATTGAAGAAATCCCTGGTCACGGTCTCAAAGGAAAAATAGGAGAACACGAAGTAATGGCGGGAAATAGCCGTTTGATGGATAAATTCGGGATTACTTTCGATGAAGAGCTTAAAAACAATGTCAACACTACAATCTTTGTTGCGATAAATGAAAAATTCGCGGGATATCTTACAATAGCAGATACCATAAAAGAAGATGCTAAACACGCAATCACGAGTCTCCAAGAGGAAGGAATAGAACTAGTGATTATGTTATCTGGTGATAAACAATCAGTCGTTGATCAAGTTGCTAAAGAGCTTAGCATTCACGTTGCAAAGGGGAATTTATTACCTGAAGATAAAGTGAACGAAGTTCAATTATTGAAAGATAAAGGAAGGCTGATAGCATTTATTGGTGATGGAATCAATGATGCGCCTGTTATCGCATTATCAGATGTAGGGATGGCTATGGGAGGTTTAGGAAGCGACGTGGCAATTGAAACAGCAGATGTCATAATTCAAACAGACCACCCATCAAAAATTGCAACTTCAATTAAAATTGCCAAAGCTACAAAACGCATTGTATGGCAGAATATCATCTTTGCCTTTGGTGTAAAACTAATAGTACTTATTCTTGGAGCCGGTGGATTAGCATCAATGTGGGAAGCTGTTTTTGCTGATGTTGGAGTTGCGTTACTTGCTATATTAAATGCTATGAGAATTCAACGAATGAAATTTTAATAAGACAATAATTTGGACAAGAAAAAGGAAAAGCGGTCTTCTTTCAGTACTCGCTTTATTCACAAAACATACTTGCAAGTG
>CAJXRM010000158.1 GCA_913059205.1 uncultured Flavobacteriales bacterium | reverse complement strand
TTCTGCCTGTCTCGTGGGCTCGGAGATGTGTATAAGAGACAGATATAAAAATGATTGTCTTGGTTGTATACTTTTTACAATAAAACTTTCAATAAACATATTAACAATTGTTTATTAATTTCGTATATTAGTTTCAAAAAACACAGTAAAATGAGGGGTCTACACATATTTCTAATTGTTATTATCTCTTTAGTTGGAGGCTGCAAAAAGAAGGGAAAAGCTGATTTTACACTTAAAGGTGTAATTACCGATGGGACATTCTCAACCCCTTTTATTAATGCTGATGTATATTTATATGAAACAATCGCAGGTCAAAACAGCTCAACTTTAATCGGGCAAACAACGACCAACTCTTTTGGTGAATATTCTTTCACTTTTTCACGAAACAAAGCTGAATCCTATTTCCTTTCTTCTTCGAAACCGGATTATTTTCCGCTAGAAGAAACAATCTATTTCTCTGATTTAACCATAGAAGAGGATAATATTAGAAACTATACAACTACAGCTCTATCTTGGGTGCGATTGCGTTTTTTCAATCAATCACCTATGGCTTCTGATGTACTGCAGTATACGCGCCAAATTGGAAAAATAAATTGCTCTACCTGTTGTTCTTCCGGAGTAAACTACTTAAATGGTGCTGTTGATACATCTATTTATTGTGTGAATGATGGAAACACAGTTTATCAGTATCAATATGCTGTTCAGGGCACTACAAACAACGGGATTAAATCCGCAACTACAGTGGCTTTTGACACCACTGAAATCTTTTTAAGCTATTAATTGCTTTCGACTCTACTCAGTCAACCGATTCACTCATCTTCTAATACAGCACGCAATTTTTGCTGTAATTGTCGATTGTACGTCTCTATTATATACTTGTAATAATTAGGAGTACTTTTTGTGATGCACTTTGTGTAGTGTTTTAGCCTATGCTCGATGTGATCCTTTAGAAAGCCCATAATTTCCAATCCATGAAAATAATCTTCAGAGGCTTCACGAATTACTTCAAAATGGTTTTCAAGTGACTTTTCAACTGCATCCTTGCCTTTTAACCCATTATCAATACAATCGTAGTATATTTCCTTGATGTTAAACTCGTCTAATTTTGCTGTATCAATTATTGCTTCGGCACCTCTCGGATATTCAAATTCTACCTCAAATTCAATATCTTCATTCTCGCCCATTCTTGACTCAAGAAAACGATCAGGAAAAGCAAAAGCGTCATTCCAATTAATATAATCTTGCCAAAGTCCAAAACGACGAACATTATTCCCTAGATCAATCAATTTAAATCGATCTTTATTCGGAAGTTTTCGCGAACCACGACCAATCATTTGATGGTAAAGTGTCAATGACCTTGTTGCTCTATTTAGTATAATTGTATTAACTGTAGGTTCATCAAAACCAGTAGTCAAAATACCCACCGAAGTCAAAATTGCATCAGGTGTTTCTTTAAACCATGTTAACACATCTTTTCTGTCCTTATCACTGAATGTTGAATCTAAATGTCGAATTTTATAACCACGCTTTTTAAACGTTTCCTCTACGCGAATTGATGTATCAATTCCAGAGTTAAACACCAACGTTTTATCTCCTACGGCAACTTCTTCATAGGCGAAAAGTAACTTTTCTTGCATGAAATAATTCCCATAAACGACGTCTGAACTGGTTACAGTAAAATCTCCGTTAGATCCTATTTTCAATCCATGCAAATTAACGTCATATGTAAACGAGTCAGCGTCAGCTAAATAACCCGATTCAATTAAAGAAGAAATACTTTCCCCAACAATAAGTTTATTGTAATTATCGTTTAATGGAAGCGCTTTATTACTACTCAGCGGTGTAGCTGTTACCCCAAGAATATTTGCGTTTTCATAAAACTGGAAGATTTTTCTAAAGCTATTGTAATGTGCCTCATCAACAATAACTAATCCTACATTTTTTATAAAGTTCTCGTCATCGTTAAGCCTATTGTTCAAAGTCTCAACCATAGCAATGAAGCAATTATACTCATCTTGATCAGGGATGTCTTTTACTTCACTGTTAATTACTTTATTATTTACGCCAATTGCGTTTAATTGCTTTGAGGTTTGAACAGATAACTCGATTCTATGAGTAAGTATCAAAACTTTTTCTTTTGACTCATCAATATAACGTTTTGCAATCTCAGAAAAAATAACCGTTTTCCCTCCGCCAGTTGGTAATTGAAAAAGTAAATTAAAGTCTTTACCGTTATCGGCAAACTCTTTTAAAATCTTGTTTACTGTTGACTCTTGAAAAGGATAAAGTGTTTTGGCTTTATAAAGTTCTGTATCTATCATATATATTTGGTGCAAAAAGCGGGTACAAAATTAGTGTCTTTTTCGTCAATAACAAATTGAAACAACTTTCATTTGTGTTTTAATCCTGTCTCTTATACACATCTCCGAGCCCACGAGACAGGCAGAAAACTCGTATG
>CAJXRM010000157.1 GCA_913059205.1 uncultured Flavobacteriales bacterium | reverse complement strand
ATCTACACAGAGTAGATCGTCGGCAGCGTCAGATGTGTATAAGAGACAGGAGAAATCCCATGCATGATGCATTTTATTTTCGGTTCAAACCACGAAGATGATTTTATCAAAATTGACGACTATGATTCAAGATTGTGGATTAGAAAGGTTAAATCCATCAAAGAACGCATAAAAGGTTTTGATGAAAAAATTGAAAATGAAATTCCTGAATTCGTGAATTTCATTCAAGATCGTCAGATTAATTATAAAGACGTTGGAGAGCGTTTATACTTTCACCCTAGGGATTTTCAAACGGATGCTTTCAGAAACGTTGTGAAGCACTCCGAACCGTCAATAATCAAAGAAATTAGAACGCAGTTAACAGAAATGTTTTATGTAACTGGAGCTGAAGAAATAAAAATGACGGTTAAGGACATTAAAGCCGAATTTGGACTTCGCCACGAACACAACTATTTGAATAAGGAAATTCAGAATTATTTAAAACCAAAAAGAGATTTAGATAATAATGGAAATGTAAAGGTATCAACCTATGAGTATATGATTCCTGATCCAACAAATACCGAGGCAATTTTAAACAGAAAAGGAAAAGGGAGATACTTCATTTTCGAACGCTCAGAATACTGTGAAAACAATTAAAAATTAAATATATGAAACAAAAAAAAATGAAAGGAACGAAAAAAATTCTTTTTGAATTAGAGAACTCTAAAGCAATAATTATTGAATTAATGGATAGAATAGATCGTATTGATAATTCTCGTGAAAGAAGGTATTATAGACCAAGAATTAGATTTCAGCACATAATATCTGCTTCAGCACTGTTATATTCACTTTCGTACGCTTATTCAATTTTTATTAAATAAAAAATATATGTTCAACAAGAAAAAACCAATCAACAAATTAAAGCCGTTCAAAACAACTGGCGCAAAACTAAGTGATAACCGTTGCCATTCGGCACCAGCAAAACCCAAAAAGAATGCAACAAAGAAAAAATAATGTAATCAAGCTTCAGGACACATTCGGCGACCTGAATAGTGCAAGTGACAAACACAACAGAGAATACAATATTCAAAAATTGTACAAGCGCTTTAGAAGTGCAGCTCCATTTCCAAAAAAAGCATATTATGACGGCGAGATTGTTGACCTACTTTCAAAAACGTTTGGATTAAAAGGTATTCAATTCGGTAACTGGTTAACAACTGAAGATCGATATAATTATTCACTTGCTTTGTATTCCTGCCTTTATGATATGAATAAGGTTTTGAATTTTAAAACCAAAAATTTAGGACTTTCACAAAGTTTAGCCGTTGCGCTTGGTTCAAGAGGAGTTCCAAATTCCTTGGCGCACTATGAAGGTGATAATTTTGTAATAAATATCACTCGATACAAAAGAAAAGACCGCCTACTCGTTCCAATGCCAAAAGAATGGCGTTTTATCAATACAGGCGGTTCAGGTTCGTTCGGTCATGAGTACGGCCACTTTTTAGACAATGCCTTTGGCCTTTGGTCCGACCAACACATTAACGGCAACTGGTTGACTGGTGATCCACACTCGATGCACAAAGAACCGCTTACATACAACAAGCGTACAAATCCAATTCGAGCGCAATTAGAAGTTGTTTTTAAGCTTATGCTTTGGGAGAAGGACGGCAACCGTTCGGCGTTTCATAAAAGAATTACCAGCCAATCAGATTACTATAATCGACGTTGTGAAATGTTCGCACGACTTTTTGAAGTGTATCTTTCAATTAAACTGAAGCAAAAAGGAATTTACAACTCATTTCTAGTAAAAAGAAAGTACGTAGGAAATATGTATTTAACTGAAAAGGAAATGAAACCTATAATTCCTGAAATGGATAAATTGATTTCATTATTACGAGCTAGGAGTTAATTGATAACGGGTTACGGCTATGAGGTGTTGCCGATAATAAATACACTTTGAATTAAACAACGGGCTTAGCAATAACTTATAGCCGTTGTTATCAAATCGTTTTACAAATGGACTTAACAATAAAACAAATTCAAGAAAAACAAGAGCAATTAAAGAAAGACCTACGAGATAGGCTTAACCAATTTGAAAAGGAAACAGGATTATATGTAAGAGGCTCAATAAACTACGGTCTTACTAATGGGAAAGACCAACATTGGTTAAACTTGGAATATCCTAATCCATTTATGTAATGATGGATAACGAAAAGCATAAGCGTAGTGCGACTTTGGAACACGAAACTTTGAATTAAATAATAAACTAATAATTAAATTTTAAAATATGGCAACTCAAATAGATGTAGCAATTGGACAGTTTACAGGATTTCATCACGGTAGATGGAATAGGGATGATGTAATTGGATTAGTAACAAGTATGGGATTAACCAAAAAAGAATGGTTAAAAATTAGAGATGATATTAATACTTACTTAACTGAATATGAAATTAAGGAAGTAAACGAATATTTTAAAATTTAATTATGGCATTTGAAACATTAAACTTGATTTTAAGCACTGCACTAAGCATTACGTTTATGCAGTGTTGTAAAATCGTTTTAATGTTTTACAACGACCGTATAAAAGCCGTTTTAATGGCGTTATACTACGTCTGTCTCTTATACACATCTCCGAGCCCACGAGACAGGCAGAAAT
>CAJXRM010000156.1 GCA_913059205.1 uncultured Flavobacteriales bacterium | reverse complement strand
CGAGATTTCTGCCTGTCTCGTGGGCTCGGAGATGTGTATAAGAGACAGTCTATAAAGAGAATCAGCTTAAAATTTACAATTCACTTAGCAAAAGCAAAGAGCTTTTTAAACCACTAACAGAAGGCCGAGTTGGCATGTATGTTTGTGGTCCAACGGTTTATAGTAATGTTCATTTAGGGAACGTTCGTACATTTATGTCTTTTGATATGGTGTTTCGTTATTTACAGCATTTAGGTTATAAAGTTCGTTATGTTCGTAATATTACAGATGCCGGACATTTAGAAAATGATGCTGATGAAGGTGAGGATAGAATTTCTAAAAAAGCACGTATCGAAGAAATTGAACCGATGGAAGTTGTACAACGTTACACAGTCGATTTTCACGAAACTTTAGAAAAATACAATTTTTTACCACCAAGTATAGAACCAACTGCAACGGGTCATATTGTTGAGCAAATTGAAATGATTAAAGAAATCATGGAGAAAGGGTTAGCGTATGAAGTAAATGGTTCTGTATATTTTGATGTGTTGAAATATAATGAAGATGGTCATAATTATGGAATTCTTTCTGGAAGAAAAATGGAAGACGCCATTCATAATACCAGAGCTTTAGACGGTCAATCTGATAAGAAAAATCCACAAGATTTTGCACTTTGGAAAAAAGCTGATGAAAGACACATTATGCGTTGGCCATCACCATGGTCTGATGGTTTTCCTGGTTGGCATTTAGAATGTTCTGTTATGAGTACAAAATATTTAGGAGAACAATTTGATATTCACGGTGGTGGAATGGATTTAAAATTTCCACATCATGAATGTGAAATTGCACAATCTCAAACTTGTAGTGGACACAAACCTGTTAACTATTGGATGCACGCAAACATGTTGTTGTTAAACAGCCAAAAAATGGCAAAATCAACAGGGAATTTTGTATTGCCAAATGAAATTTTAACTGGAGAAAATAATATTTTAAGTAAAGCATTTGCTCCAAGTGTTGTTCGTTTTTTTAATATGCAAGCACATTATAGAAGTATTTTAGATTTTTCTAGCGATGCTTTAGAAGCTTCTGAAAAAGGATATTTTAAATTGATGGATGCAGTAAATTCGTTGCAAAATATTCAAACAAGTAAAACATCATCAGTTGATATTTCTTCATGGAAACAGCAATGTTACGATGCAATGAATGATGATTTTAATACACCAATTTTAATCGCACATTTATTTGAAGCGGTAAAAATCATCAATCAATTAAAAGAACAAAAAGGGAAAATTTCAGTAGATGATTTAGCAGAGTTTGCAAAAACAATCAATGCATTTGTTTTTGATATTTTAGGGTTGACAAATGAGACAAAACAAAACAGTTCTGATAAAATTGATGGAGTAGTAGAGTTGCTAATCAAATTGAGAAAAGAAGCAAGAGATAATAAAGATTGGGCATTGTCTGATCAAATTAGAGATGAATTATTAGCGCTGGGAATTCAATTAAAAGACGGAAGAGAAGGAACCACTTTTTCAATCAATTAGTTTGAAGAAAATCCTGACATATCCATTTATATTGTTGGTTCGTTTTTATCAAACAGCAATTTCACCTTACACACCATCAACTTGTAGGTATTCACCAACTTGCTCGCATTATACCGTAGAAGCATTGCAAAAACATGGTTTGTTTAGTGGAGGTTGGTTAGCCATAAAAAGAATATTTAGTTGTCATCCATGGGGCGGACAAGGTTATGATCCTGTTCCAGAAAAGAAGAAATAATTTTTCTGAAATTTTCAGAAACTCATATAGAAAATATAAAGAATGAAATTTTTATCAATAGTTTGGGACCCTTCAGTAGGAATCGATTTAGGTTTTTTTGTAGTTAGATGGTACAGTTTAATGTTTGTAATTGCATTTGTTTTAGGAATGCGATTGATGAAGAAAATCTTTATTGAAGATAAAATACCTGTTGAAAAATTAGATACACTTTTTATGTATACGTTTATTTCTATGCTAATAGGAATGCGTTTAGGAGATGTGTTTTTTTATAGTTGGGATTATTACCAACATCATCTATTAGAAATTATTTTACCATTTAAAGAGAGAGAAGGAGCAACAGCTATCTTTGGAATGATAAATGGGTGGGAGTTTACTGGATATACAGGATTTGCAAGTCATGGTGCTGCAATAGGAATTATTGCTGCGTTGTTTTTTTATAGTAAAAAAGTAATTCAAAAACCATTTTTATTCATCTTAGATAGAATGGGAATTATGGTTGCTTTAGCAGGATTTTTTATTAGAATGGGAAATTTTTTCAATTCTGAAATCTTTGGAAAACCAACTGGAAGTAGCTTTGGAGTAATATTTAAAAAAGCGGGTGAAACTGTTCCAAGACATCCTACTCAATTATATGAAGCATTTGGTTATTTGATTCTATTCATTATTCTTTGGAGAATGTACTGGAAAACTGACGCAAAAGAAAAATCTGGATATTTATTCGGTATTTTCTTTGCGGTACTTTGGGCATTACGTTTTGTAATTGAATTCTTAAAAGAAGCACAAGTAGAAGGAAGAGAAGATTGGATTTTTAATTCACTAAATACTGGTCAAGTTTTGAGTACCCCTTTAGTACTTATAGGTCTGTCTCTTATACACATCTGACGCTGCCGACGATCTACTCTGTGTAGA
>CAJXRM010000155.1 GCA_913059205.1 uncultured Flavobacteriales bacterium | reverse complement strand
GACTCATTATCCTGACAAAAATTCAAAGTGTATCCAATAAATTCTTCAAGCTTATCTTTTCTAAAAGTCTCGACAAAATAACCACGATGATCTTTGTGAATTTTTGGTTCACAAATAATAACATCTGGAATACTAGCTCTTTTAAACTTCATTCATCTTATTCTTTAATTCTTTGGATTAAATAGCGTCCATAACCATTCTTCAACAAAGGTTCAGCGAGTTTTTCTACATCTTTTTTTGATATGTACCCCATTTCATAGGCTATTTCTTCTAGACAGGCAACCTTCAACCCTTGCCTTTTCTCTATAGCCTGGATATAATTAGAGGCCTCTAAGAGCGACTCATGTGTGCCAGTATCTAACCAAGCAAAACCTCTTCCTAATCGCTCAACTTTAAGGTTTTTTTGTTCTAAATAAGTCTGATTCACTGTTGTAATCTCAAGCTCACCTCTTTCACTTTTTTTCACCCCTTTGGCTATTTTAATTACAGAGTTTGGATAAAAATACAAACCTACAATTGCAAAATTACTTTTAGGGAGGTTTGGTTTTTCTTCAATACTAACTGCTTGCTTTTTTTTGTCAAACTCAACAACTCCATAGCGCTCTGGGTCTTGCACGTAATACCCGAAAACAGTCGCACATTTATCAACTATAACATTATGAATAGCTTTATTTAATAAACTTGAAAACCCTGGTCCATAAAAAATATTATCTCCCAACACCAAACAAACATCATCATCTCCAATAAAATCTTCTCCAATAATAAAAGCTTGCGCCAATCCGTCTGGACTAGGTTGTTCTTTATATCTTAAAGAGATTCCTAAATCACTTCCAGAACCTAATAAACGTTCAAAATTCGGTAAATCTTCGGGTGTAGAAATTATCAAAACCTCTTTAATTCCAGCTAACATTAATACTGAGAGCGGATAATAAATCATTGGTTTATCATGAATTGGCAATAACTGCTTAGAAATAGCTTTTGTTAAAGGATACAGCCTAGTCCCAGATCCACCTGCTAAAATAATTCCTTTCATCCCTTTATTTTATATACTGCTTTTTATAATATGTCTGATAATCCCCACTTACAACATGATTCATCCAAATTTCATTTTCTAGATACCAGTCAATAGTTTTCGATAACCCTTGTTCAAAAGTAACCGAAGGCTCCCAACCCAACTCATTTTTTATTTTAGAAGCATCAATTGCGTAACGTAAATCATGCCCTGGTCTATTTTTTACAAAGGAGATCAACTGATTACTTGTTCCTTTACTTCTTCCTAATTTAATATCCATTTGCGAACACAAAAGCTCTATTAAATCAATGTTTTGCCACTCATTAAACCCTCCTATATTATATGTTTCTTTAGGTTTTCCTTTGTGAAATATTAAATCAATCGCATCAGCATGATCTTCAACATACAACCAATCTCTAGTATACTTCCCGTCGCCATATACTGGCAGTTTTTTATTTTCTATAATATTATTGATACAAAGTGGAATTAGTTTTTCAGGAAATTGATTGGCACCGTAATTATTTGAACAATTCGAAATTACATAAGGCAAACGATAGGTTTCCCCATAACTTCTAACAAAGTGATCAGAACTAGCTTTACTTGCTGAATAAGGAGAGTTTGGATTATAGGGTGTACTTTCTGTAAACAAACCTTCTTCTCCAAGCGTACCGTATACTTCATCTGTGCTTACATGATAAAACAACTTGTCATTCCAATCATCTTTCCAACTAGCTCTAAACGCATTTAAAAGAATCATTGTCCCAAGTATATTTGTTTTCGCAAACACTAAAGGGCTTGTAATTGATCTATCTACATGAGATTCTGCAGCTAAATGAATTACACTATCAAATTGATACTTCTCAAAAATTGATTCAATGAAGACTTCATCTGTAATATCACCTTTTAAAAAATGATAATTTTCCTTCTTTTCAATATCTTTTAAATTTTCTAAATTCCCAGCATAGGTCAAAGTATCAATATTATAAATTTCATATTCCGGGTATTTATTGACAAACCTTCGAATAACATGAGAGCCTATAAAACCTGCCCCACCAGTAACTAATATTTTTTTCTCTTTTAAAGAAGTAAATTCCATTGCGAATTAAATATGTGTCTTTAAGAAACGAAAATACAAAAAAGAATCGCTTTAATACAATTGTAATTGCTGTAATATTTGTGAGTGTGAAATGGAGATCATTAAATCTCATGTGTTAAACCGGAAGTAATGAATTCAAAGGACGTTTTCCTAAATAGATATGAAAAAATATCACACATTGAAGCCCTAAAATCCTTAACCTTTTGAGGTTATATAACTCAAAAATCAGCACCAAGAAAACTTGGCTGTTGAGCATCTTTAGCAGACACTTGTATTTCCTCATTAAGAACCTTCCAATCAATACCAAGCAAAGCATCATCATATGCAATACCTCTATCAAAATTCGGCTCGTAATACGCATCTACTTTATAAGCAAAAGTTGCTTTATCACTTAATACCACAAAACCATGAGCAAATCCTTTTGGAATAAAAAATTGCTTTTTATTCTCTCCTGTTAACTCAATAGAAACATACTTTCCAAATGTAGGAGAATCTTTACGGATATCAACTGCAATATCTAAGACACTACCACTAATTACTCTTATTAATTTTGACTGAGCATATGGTGCTAGCTGGTAATGAAGCCCTCTTAAAACCCCAAAAGTTGAGGACGACTCATTATCCTGACAAAAATTCAAAGTGTATCCAATAAATTCTTCAAGCTTAT
>CAJXRM010000154.1 GCA_913059205.1 uncultured Flavobacteriales bacterium | reverse complement strand
CACAGAGTAGATCGTCGGCAGCGTCAGATGTGTATAAGAGACAGGTCAATAGTTATCCATTCACCAACGCATGATTGAGAATATGATAAACTTGTAAAACATAAAATAATAATTGACAAGAAACTTTTCATAGAATTGAGAAATTAAGATTAACGGTCAACAAGGTATAAATTATTCTTTAAACTAGGCCAATTTTAAGAAATTTAATAAAATTGCTTTACCATTTTGCGTCATAATAGACTCTGGATGAAATTGTACACCGTACATCTTCCTATCCTTATTTTCAATAGCCATTACAACATCTGAATCCGATTTAGCAGTAACAACATAGTCGCCAAAATCATTTACAGCCCATGAATGATATAAACCAACTTCGAAGGTTCTCTCTATCGAGTCGAATAACGCACACGGCTCAGTGTTAATTAACTCTGAAACACCATGCTTAACTATAGATTGATTGTAAATTTCACCTCCCAAAAACTCGCAAATGGCTTGCATTCCTAAACAAACACCTAATACCGGAATTTTACCATCCACAGTCTTCAAAACATCAAACAACACTTTTGTATCACTTGGCAATCCAGGACCGGGAGATATTACAATATGTGAGAAATTGGATAAATCCACATCCAATTCATCATTTAAGACAACAGTAACATCACAACCTAAACTTGAAAAATAATGTTTCAAATTATATGTAAATGAGTCATAATTATCCAGAATTAATATCCGCTTCAAGAATTTCTTTTTTTTCATTAAACTTGTACAAAAATAACAAATGAAAAAGGCGATACAAATTCCAGGTGCTCCAGCTCCTATTGGGCCTTATAGTCAAGCCATACTAAAATCAGGCACTTTATACGTTTCAGGTCAAATACCTTTAAATCCGAAAACAAATGAGTTGGTCCAAGATACGATTGAAAATGCGACGAACCAAGTAATGCAAAATATTAATGCGCTTTTGTTGGAAGCTGGAATGACAATGGAAAATGTAGTAAAATGCAGTATTTTCCTAAAAGACCTATCTAATTTCTCAGTAGTTAATGAAATTTACAGCCAATACTTTCGTTCAATGCCACCAGCAAGAGAAACAGTTCAAGTATCGAAATTACCAATGGATGTAGAAATAGAGATTTCTTGCATCGCTATACTTTAGTTTGACAGATAATTTTAAATATAAAATCAGTATTATCATCGTTAATTATAACGTTGAATACTTTCTTGACCAATGTTTGGATTCGGTTATCAAGGCGACAAATAATATCTCTGCAGAAGTAATCATCGTTGACAACAATTCAGTGGACGGTTCGATAAAAATGCTAAATGAAAAATACCCTCAATTTAAGTTAATAGCAAACAAATTTAATGGTGGTTTTTCTAAAGCTAATAACCAAGCAATTAAAGAGTCGAATGGAGAATACGTTTTACTATTAAATCCTGATACTATTGTTGAAGAACACACTTTCTCAAAGGTTATTGATTTCATGGATAAAACTCCAGGTTCAGGAGGGTTGGGCGTAAGAATGATTGATGGAAAGGGTCGGTTTCTTCCAGAGTCAAAACGAGGTCTCCCCTCACCCATGGTTGCATTTTATAAAATCTTCGGTTTGTCTTCCCTATTTCCAAAATCGAAGCGTTTTGGTCAATATCATTTAGGACATTTGTCCGAATTTGACATTAACAAAATAGATGTTTTGAGCGGTGCATTTATGCTAATGAGAAAGGAAGCTCTTGATAAAATTGGACTCTTAGATGAAGATTTTTTCATGTACGGGGAAGACATAGATTTATCGTACAGAATTACGCTCGGTGGATATGACAATTACTATTACCCGGAAACCACCATTATCCATTATAAAGGAGAAAGCACAAAAAAAAGCTCCGTGAATTATGTATTCGTTTTTTACAGGGCTATGATCATTTTTGCGAAAAAGCACTTCAGAGGAAACAATGCAAAACTGTATTCAATTTTAATCAATTTAGCAATTTATTTGCGTGCATCTTTGGCCATATCTGTCAGGATAATAAAGCAATTGGTGCTACCAGTAATTGATCTAGCATATTTAATCATTGGTCTGTATGCATTGACCAATTATTGGCGAATTTCAAATATTGAATTCCCCGAAGGGTTAATTGCCTATTCTATTCCGATTTATGCAATAACTTGGCTTGCTACAGTAATATTTAATGGCGGATATGACTCACCATATAAATTTCCAAAACTCATAAAAGGTGTTTTTTGGGGAACAATTTTTATTCTAATCGCATATGCTGTGCTGCCTAAGTCACTTCAATTTTCGCGACTTTTCATCTTCATCGGAGCATTATGGGCGATCGGATACTATCTACTTTCACGTATTTTTCTTCATTTTTCAATTGGAAAGCAGTTTAGTTTAAAAAATAGAAGGAAAAAGAAATTCGCTGTAGTCGGAAATTCAAAGGATAGCGAACGGGTTTTTGAATTAATTGATGAAACAAACGATCAGGTTGAAAAAATAGAACTAACCACAGTTCAACAAATTTTAAACGGATACACAGACTTTGATGAATTGGTATTTTGTTCTGAAGTAGTATCGTACTGTGATGTAATTAAAGTGATGTCTGTACTTAACGAATCAGATATTGACTTTAAAATAGCCCCAAAAAATGCAAATCACATCATTGGAAGTAACTCAATTGACACTGCAGGTGATTTATACATTTTGAATATAAATCGATTAACGAATATTGAAAACAGACGAAAAAAGCGATTGTTTGATATTTGTATTTCATCAATTCTCTTAATTCCTGTCTCTTATACACATCTGACGCTGCCGACGATCTACT
>CAJXRM010000153.1 GCA_913059205.1 uncultured Flavobacteriales bacterium | reverse complement strand
AGATTTCTGCCTGTCTCGTGGGCTCGGAGATGTGTATAAGAGACAGGAATTACTTTTTTCGTGTCAACAGGATTGATGGCACAAATTACAACACCACAACTAAGTCCAATTTCAAAAGTTGAGCAAAAAGTTGGCTTAACGGATGTTACGATTGAATATTCAAGACCAAGCAAAAGAGATCGTGTTGTTTTTGGAGACGTTGTTCCGATGAATGAGGTTTGGAGAACCGGTGCAAATAAAAACACGCTTTTTACAACAAGTGACGCAATCCTATTTGGAAATGATACCTTGAAAGCTGGAACATATTCTTTTTACACGAAACCAGGTGCTCAGGAATGGAGTTTATATTTTTACAAGACTTTGGACAATTGGGGAACACCGGACGAATGGAAAGCAGAAAATGTAGTTCTTGAAGTAAAAGCAAAAACGCAAGTTTTAAATGATATGGTTGAAACATTTACGATGGGAATAGAATCAATTTCCGTAGATGATGCCGTGTTGTCTTTGGCGTGGGATAAAACGAAAGTTACTGCGAAGTTTGCGGTTCCAACAAAAGCAAAAATGAGCGAAACCATTGCAAAAGTAATGGCCGGGCCTTCTGCAAATGATTATTACCGTGCAGCGGATTACAAATATTCTCAGAAGGAAGATTTGAAACAAGCACTGGAATGGATCAACAAATCGGTTGAAATGAGTGGTGAAGAAGCGCCATTTTATGTATTGCGTAAAAAAGCGTTGATACAAGCTGAATTGGGTGATAAAAAAGGCGCTATTGCTACGGCAAAATTATCGTTAGAAGGCGCTAAAAAAGCAGGATATGATTCGTACATCAAAGCGAATGAAGAGTCAATTAAAGAGTGGAGCGCGAAATAATTTCTGAATTGAAACAAGCATTAATTGATAGATTTGGGGAGCATCGTGTACTCGATGCTCCTTTTTTTGAAGGCGTTCCGTTGCTCGTCTTGGATTTGGAATTGAAGTCACCCGTGACTGTAATTGTTACAAACGGATTGTCAGATTACAAAATGCCTGTTCCAGAAAAATGGGAGGGGCGGGAATACAACGAATTGTATTTTTGTTTGCCTAGTTATTGGGAATGGGAAGATCTGAACAACCCAAATACCAATTGGGTATTTGAATGGATTCAGCGTTTATGCAAATATGTTGTAGAAAATGAAACATGGTTTGGCCACGGGCATACCATGCCGTGTGGTAAAGAGATGAAGCCACTTTCCAACACAATGAAACAAAACCATTTCTTTTTGTCAGACCCTATGTTGTTGGTCGATGAATTGGCGCCAGTTAAAGTGGATGGAAAAACAATCAACTTTTTGGCAATCATTCCAATTTTCAAAGATGAAATGGATTACAAACAGCACAAAAGTACCTTCAAGTTTGTTCAAAAAATGGATAACGCTGGAACTACCGAAAAACTAGACGACTTTAGAAGTTCTGTTCTGAAGAGAAGGTGGTTGAAACGCAGGTAATTTTGACCATTTCGACAAGCTCAATAGCCGAGACTCAATAACCGATACGCTCAACTCGATTACAGAACAGTTTGATTTTTTCATTTACGATTTTAGTGGTATATTAGTTCATAGTGGTTCAAGTAGTGAACGTACAAAAATTGAGTTGAACTTGTCGAGTGGAATATATTTGGTAAAAGTAAAAACAGAACAAACATGGTTTACAGAAAAATTAAGTATAAAATAATTGGTTATTCCTGCCTTTGTGTCTTGTTTCTTTTTTCATGTAAGAAAGAAGCAAAAGAGCCTATTCAAATTACTATGCACGCCATATTGGCACACAATAACCAGGCAGTTCAGGGGATAAAATGGCACATATCAGAGTCAAAAGGTGGTGGAATAGGAAGCAATCAGGAAGTTACAGATTGGGAATTGAATGGAGAAACGGATGCTAACGGTATATCTGTTATTGAATTTTATCCTTTAAAAAACAAGAAATATTATTATGATATTTCTTTTGATTACTCAAGCATGGATGTACCTGGCGGAGAATATTCAGTAGTACATGGTCCAACTTCTTTTGCACGCCTAATTCGAGAAAATTCTAATGATTATGAAATCCGTATTCTTCCTAAAATGGATGTTCAGGTTCATTATAAGAATGTAAACTGTTATGATGCGAATGATGATTTTCGATATAAGGTAGCAAATGTTGATGAATCCATTTATCATAATTTTAATTCTCAACCTTGGTCTGACCCACAGGTTTTAGAAGGTTGTGTTGATTATCCAAATGGGGGGGGACAGAGACTAGCAGGTCATTATGTCTATGTTTGGGAAGCCACGCGTAACGGTATTATAGAAACAGGCATAGACACCTTTTATGTTTCTCCGGACGGGAATAATTTAATAGAGATGTTTTGGTAATTTAGAAATGGACTACAAGACTGAAAGAATCAAGAGCCAAGACTTGTTCTGCGGAACTGTCGTGGCTTACTTGAAATTAATTATATGTATAGAATTATAGGATATACCTCCCTTTGTTTAGTCATTCTTTTTTCCTGTAAGAAAGAAGCAAAAGAGCCTATTTATGTTACTATGAACGCCATATTGGCACACAATAACCAACCTGTTTCAGGGGTACAATGGACAATAAGGGAATCCAAATCTGAAGGGCTTTCATGGTCGACTGAACCTACAGGTTGGGAAAAAACTGGACAAACAGATGGTGCAGGGATATCGATAATTGAATTTTACCCCAAAAAAAACTTGGATTATCAATATGATATCTATTTTGATTACTCAAGTATGAATGTTCCAAGTGGTGTTTATTCAATTGTTTTGGGACCTTCAGATTTTGCCCACGTTACCCATCAAGGACCA
>CAJXRM010000152.1 GCA_913059205.1 uncultured Flavobacteriales bacterium | reverse complement strand
CTACACAGAGTAGATCGTCGGCAGCGTCAGATGTGTATAAGAGACAGAATTGATGGAGGTCTCTCAGCGCTCGAAGTAGCAAGACGTTATAATATAAGTTCTGCCTCCATGTATCGTTGGTTAGATGAATTCGGAGATGAAATAATTAGTAACTTTGAATTGAATCAAGCGAACAAACCAATGTCATCAACTCCAAAAAATGAATCTAACCAAGAAAACAACTCTTCTCGTATTGAAGAGTTGGAAGAAGAGTTACGGCTAGAAAAATTAAAAAGGGAGGCTTACCAGCAGATGATAAAAATAGCTGAAGAACGATTTAAAATTTCCATCAAAAAAAAGTTTGGCACCAAACAGTCCAACAAATGAAAGAGTTATATTCAAAAGTTTCAATTGGGGAACTATGTGGGTTGTTTGGTTATACTCGACAGAATTTTTACAAAACCAGTAAAATTTCTACGAAGCGAAATCAATTTGAAGAATTAATTATAACCGAGGTCAAAGCTATCCGCATGGACCAGCCAAGGATAGGTACATCGAAATTACAATACCTGCTTAATCAAAAACTTGGAAGTGAATATATTGGCAGAGACAAGTTACATGGAATTTTAGGAGATAAAAATATGTTGATTCGACGGCGAAAAAAGTTTCGACCTAAGATGACAAATGGAAATGGAGAAAGCTTGTATCCTGACCTTCGCAAGGAACTTAAAGTCCAGAGAATCAATCAATTATGGTGTTCAGATATTACCTACATTGAATTAAGAACAAGACAAAAACATTGTTATTTAGTTTGTGTAACGGATGAATATTCTCATTTAATAGTCGGCTACCATTTAGGATTACGGATGAGAACTTGGCAAGTCCTTCAAGCTATGCAAATGGCGGTTGACAGTCAATTAGAGGAAGGAAATGAATCTTTTTCAAAACCACTAATTATTCATTCCGATAGAGGTAGTCAGTATAAAAGTTTGGATTTTAAAATTCGAACTAAAAAATGGAATATGCTATGCAGTATGACAAGAGCAGGTAAGAGTTATGAGAATCCAGTTGCGGAAAGGTTGAATGGCATCCTTAAAAATGAATTGTTGGTTCAAGATTTTTTCAACTCTTTTGAGGAGGCACAAAAAGCAATTGAAAGAGCGATCAAAATCTACAATGAGGAGCGTCCACATTTGAGTTGTAATATGTTGACACCAAAGCAAGCTCATTTGGAATCTGATTTATTAAAAGTTCCATTGAAAAAACTTTGGCGTCAACGTAAAAGAAAAGCTAAAAAGAAGAAAAAGAACTTATGACTTTTTTCGAAATCAATAAAAGCACTAAAGAAAAAAGAAAAATGATTTTTTCAATTTTCAAAAATATGGGATGTCAACCTTTTTCAGTAATATTGAATAGTGACAACCATTTTCAGTTTTATATTATATAATCTGTCAACCTATTTCAGGAGTAGACATAAAGTACTCAAAGTTCTCAAACACTCAATGTTCTCACTTATTATATTGAGTATAATCCTAATGATGACCTTAGCCATTACCATGAACTATCCTTGATGATGATCAAGTACATAGATAATAATAGTTACAAATAGTTGGGTTTTTAAATATTGTTCGTTATTTTTGAATGTTCACTTTTTTAATTCTTGTAAAACTTATGAACAATGCTTGAAAATGATATATTATTTAATGCCGTAGAGAACCTAAAGAAGTGGGTTCAATTACCCGTTAACGTAGTGGAATCAAATGACCACAAAATAGATGCGGTACTTAGGATAGGAAATGCCAATTCATATAATGTGGAAGTGAAAAGAGATATACATAAATCTAACCTTCCCAATATTTTGAATCATATTTCAAGCTTCATTATTGAGTTTCCTTTACTAGTAGCCAAGACCATTTCTAAATCGGCTAAAGAAGTTTTGAGAAGAGAAAATATTAGTTATCTCGATATGGCTGGAAATTGCTTTATCAAAAATGACGAAGGATTGTATATTGAAATAGAAGGGAAAAAATTATATAAATTGAAGCATGAAGGGCAAGTGGTAGCACCATTTGCAGATGTAGAAGAAATGTGTAATTTTATAAAACAAGACATGCAACTTAATGAATAAAGTGGAACTCAATATCATTGCCCTTGCCAATAGCGAATCTAGTAAAGGTAATTTTGCGCTTATCCTTGAAGAGCAAAAGGGCTTTCGTCGCCTTCCAATAATCATTGGTTCTTTTGAAGCACAAGCTATTGCGGTGTCTTTAGAGAAGATGCAACCTAACCGACCACTCACTCATGATTTATTTAAAAGTACCTTAGATGTTACTGGAAGTAAAATAACAGAGATCATCATTTCCGAGATTGTTGGTGGTGTTTTTCATGCTACTGTGATAGGTAAGCAAGCAGATGGAGTAGAGTTTAAAGTTGATGCTCGTTCCTCTGATGCTATCGCCATGGCAGTAAGATTTGGATGTCCAATATTTACAACTGAAGAAATTATGAAAGAAGCAGGAGTGGTATTAGAAAGTCCAAGTAAAGCTTTTACCAATAAACGAGGAAGCCTCTCTGATTACTCTCTTCAAGAATTGCAACAAATACTCAAGCAGGTTTTAGCAAAAGAAGATTATGAAAGTGCTTCGAAAATTCGTGATGCTATTGATAAGAAAAGCTAAAGCTAAAAGGTTAAGAATTAAACACATCCATCGCATCATCCAAGTCCTTATTCACAATCTTAGCGTATACTTCAGTAGTTTTTACTGATGAATGTCCTAACAATTTAGATACGTGATGAATTTTCATACCCTTACTTAAAGCACGAGTTGCCCAAGTATGGCGACTGGTATGGAAGCTGTCTCTTATACACATCTGACGCTGCCGAC
>CAJXRM010000151.1 GCA_913059205.1 uncultured Flavobacteriales bacterium | reverse complement strand
ACACAGAGTAGATCGTCGGCAGCGTCAGATGTGTATAAGAGACAGGTAATAATATACATTGAGAAAAAATTTAATTGTTAAAATTATTAAATTATTTACCATGGTAATTAAATTGGTTTATATTTGTCAAAAAAATAAAAAAAACATGAAAAAAGCAGGAATAGTATTATTTGCATCAATAGCAGTATTAGTAGCGTCTTGTTCTACGGAGCCAGTAACGTACACATTAGATCAAAAAGCCAGTTCTTTGGAATGGGCGGCTAACATGGGACCAGATTATGGACACACGGGTACTGTTGATATTACAGAAGGGTCAATTGAAATGCACGATGACGTATTAAAGTCTGGTTCATTTACCATTGACATGAATACAGTAAAAAGTACAGATTTGGAAGAGCCAAAAGCAGGGTATTTAGCAGCTCATATCATGGGGACTGCTCCTGATGAGCAACATCCAGTTGATTTGTTTTTTAACTCACCAAAATTCCCAACTATCACGGTAAAATTGGGCGAGTATAAAGATGGAAAATTAAACCTGACACTTTCAATAATTGGTAAAAAACTAGAACAAGAAGTAGCGGTTAAATTAACGTCAAATGAAAAAGGAGCAACTATTAAAGGAGACTTTTCTTTGGATATGACATCTTTGAATATCCCAGGTTTTCAAGTGGGTCCAGATGGATCACAAATAAATCCTATTGTTGATTTCAAATTAAACGCGAAGCTTACTAAGTAAGTAAAAAGAGATTTAATAATTGAAGGACGGGGAAACTCGTCCTTTTTTATTTTCTTTGAGTTATGATTAAAGAGGATGTAACAGCAATTGTATTTGATTTTGGAGGAATATTCATCAACCTCGATTATAACGCAACGATTAATGCTTTTAAGGAGTTAGGAATTGAAAACTTCGATGAACTCTATTCGCAAGCTCAACAATCTAATCTTTTCGACAACTATGAAACAGGTAAAATATCTTCGCAACGATTTATCAATGGGTTGTTGGACTTTTTACCAGCAAAAACAACACCTAATCAAGTTGTAGAGGCGTGGAACGCTATGCTGCTGAACATTGAACCTGAAAAAATTAAACTATTAGCAGAACTTCGAAAATCCTACCCCGTTTACTTATTAAGCAATACAAATGACTTGCATATAGAAGTAGCATTTCGACGATGGAAAAACACCATTGGAGAATCCATACACGAATCGTTCGATAAAATCTATTTATCCCATGAAGTCGGACTGAGAAAGCCAAATAAGGAAGTGTTTGAACTCGTTTGTAACGAAAATAATTTGGAGCCGAAACACACATTATTTATTGACGATACTGAACAACATATTAACGGAGCAAAATTAATAGGACTTCAAACTCATTTACACGTTACCAACTCATCTCTTCATCCAATCTTCTCTTGACAGAGTTCAATCAACATCCCAGTTGTAGATTTGGGATGTAAAAACGCAATTCGTTTATTATCTGCGCCATCTTTAGGTGATACATGAATCAATTGAAAACCTTCGGTTTGAAGACGTTTCAATTCTGAGTCAATATCGTCGACTTCAAAGGCAATATGGTGAAATCCTTCTTTCCCTTTTTCAAGAAATTTAGCTATTGGAGAATCGTTATTTGTTGCTTCCAACAATTCAATTTTTGAATCGCCAACTTGTATAAATGCCGTTCTTACCCCTTCAGATTCAACATGCTCTTCTTTATAAAATTGAGATTGAAATAATGTTTCATACACTTTACATGAATCTTCAATACTATTAACTGCGATTCCAATATGTTCAATTTTTTTTACCATGGCATAAAAAAACCCTGAAGATTACTTCAGGGTTTATATATTAAATAGATTAATTAGTTCTTAATGAACTTCTCATTTACATTATCAAAATTGATGTAATAAACACCTCGTAATAAATTAGCGCAATTCACTGATGAACCAACACCTTTCTTTACAATGTTTCCGTATGCATCATAAATTTCGTATCGTGTCTCTACAGGAGCTTCATTTGCCAAGAAGCGAATCTCATTCTTCACTTTAGCAGGTGTTTTTACAACATTTGGAGTTTTAGAAATAAACTTCACTTCCTTAGATGGGCGTTTTGTTCCAGAATGATCCACTTGAACAACTCTCACCATATTTTCACCTGAGTGTGGAGTCACTGAAAACTCATAAGAATTTTCTTTTCCTCCTCCTTTACCAGCAACTTCACCTATAACTACCCATTTGTTCCATCTGTATTGCTCAATAGAAAATGGTAACTTACCTTGCTCACTTTTCGTTTTCCAAACTAACTTTCCGTCATTTGAAATAGTCATCTCAGAAATAACAAAAGTCGAACGTGGCAACAACACTTCTGGGTTCAAAATTTTTGGCT
Organism: uncultured Flavobacteriales bacterium; assembly: GCA_913059205.1. Classification (GTDB taxonomy): domain Bacteria; phylum Bacteroidota; class Bacteroidia; order Flavobacteriales_D; family Crocinitomicaceae; genus UBA4466. Next base: position 548 of record CAJXRM010000151.1, on the reverse strand, counting down.
TACATCCGTCATTATGCTCGATAACGATAAATACTGGCTCACCTATTTCAATGTTAAAAATTGAAAAGTCAATTTCAAAAGCTCCCATACTTGTACCACCTGGCATAATATCGCCATTTACTGTAACTTTAGTCGCACAGTATCCAAAACCTTCATCATCCATTGGATTTTGAACGTAAATATTTTTACCTTGATAAGTTCCTTCAACAGATAATGCGGCAAACGATGTAACGCTTGTTGTTACGAACAGTAGGAATAAAATTAAATTTTTCATCTATCTAAAAGTGTCAATAGTGTCCTAAAACAAGTGAATTCAGCATAAAGAATTCCCTTTTTAAATTTCTAACTCACAAATATAATAGGTTTTAACTATTTTCTATCATTTCTGAACATTAATATTAAAAAAAAACATCGTCTATTTTATCCGTTTGATAGGTTAAATTATTGACTTCATAGAATTTAATCTATTAAAAATCATTGTTTATTCAATAAATTTCTTAATCTTGTGAGTATTACCTGTCTCTTATACACATCTGACGCTGCCGACG
>CAJXRM010000150.1 GCA_913059205.1 uncultured Flavobacteriales bacterium | reverse complement strand
GAGATTTCTGCCTGTCTCGTGGGCTCGGAGATGTGTATAAGAGACAGAGTTTATAGCCTCAATAATTACCTCACACCCTTATGAGAATGAGTTGTTAATCTATAGTAAATACGGTGTGAAAAATTGGTATTCAATAAATCTTAGCCCAATCATTAATCCAGATGGCCGGCGAAATTCCATCGTTGTCGCAACAAACATTACTTTAAAAAAACAAGAATCCGAGAAAAAAATATATTACGAAAAAATTCGAACTATTTTTCGGCAAAATAACAATCTAAAGTCGAGCTTGAATGATTTGTTATCATTGTTTACTCGAACCAATGATTTACTATATGTAGAATTTTGGTGCGTAAGTGTCGATAAAAAAAGGTTAAATCGTGTTTCTACCCATGCCAAATCAACAGGCCTTAACCCTTTTCCTGAAAATTCGGGTTCCAGTGTATTAATTGATGAAGGTTTACCTGGTAAGATATTAAAAGGTCAGTCTATAGAATTTATCGATAACTGTAAAAATCAGGTTTTTCATCATCAAAAAATCAACAGCATTTTTGGAATTCCTGTTTATTCAAATCAAGAAGCAGTAGGAGTAATTCTTGTTTATAAAGAAGAGTGCTTCGATAAAAACATAAATGAATTTAGTATATATCCAGGACTCTCCGAATTTATAGGGAATGAAGTAACTAGAAAACAACTGGAACAAGAGTTGAGCTTGGTTATTAACTTCGCACCAGATACAATCGCCATACTAGATGAAGATTTAAATTTCGTAAAAATAAACAACGCGTTTTCTTTGTTTACAGGCATGTCTGAATCTGAAATTATTAATCAGAATTTATTCGAACTAATTCACCCTGAAGACCTAGATCATTATAAAAACAGTTTTCAATTTGAAGTCAACAATTTAGAAGCACATACCTTTGATGTTAGATACAAAATAAAAGGAAATATAGAATGGCTTTCTTGGACCTTCACAAAATTTAAAGAGAGTAGAATTTATTTATGCATTGCTAAAAATGTTACCGAAACGAAACAAATTGAGTTTGAATTAAGAAATGTAAACAAGGAACTTGAACAATTTGCTTACATCGCGTCCCATGATTTACAAGAACCATTAAGAATGGTCACTAGCTTTTTAACTTTACTTGAAAGTAAATATGAAAATAAACTTGATGAAAAAGCAAAGCAATACATTTTTTATGCGGTAGATGGAGCTAAGAGAATGAGACAAATAATCGTTGATTTACTTGAGTTCTCTAGAATTGGTGCTGGTGAAACCCTTGATGAAAAGATAAATCCGATGGAAATTTTTGAAGAAGTTGAACTGCTGTTTGGTCAAAAAATTAAAGAGCAAAATGCAATTGTGCATTATGACAATATCCAGCCAATTATTGCCAACAAAACGTTGTTTCGTCAGTTATTTTCCAATCTTATTAGTAACAGTTTAAAATATTCAAAAAAGGACACAGACACTATTATAAAAATAACTCAAAAAAGTGATTTGGGACAACATGTTTTTGAAATTAGCGATAACGGTATAGGAATAGATAAAAAAGATTTTGAACGAATTTTCCAATTGTTCAATCGACTCCATACTAAGGATGAGTATTCGGGAACTGGTTTAGGTTTGGCAATCTGTAAGAAAATTCTGGATACGCTAAATGGAACTATCGAAATCCAATCAGAAAAGGGAATTGGTTCAACTTTTATTATTACTATTCCAAAAAAAAATGTTATATTTTGAAAGGATAAGTTCACAATTGTGAAATTCGACCTAAAAACCTACTGCAATGGAATACTTAAAATTACTGCTGGTTGAAGATAGTGAAGGTGATATTTTATTAATCAAAGATATTGTTTCAAAATCAGAGAAGGTAACACTCTGTGTAATTAATGATGGTCAAAAAGCGCTTGATTATATTGAAACTACAACAGAACCTCCAAATTTAATATTATTGGACATCAATTTACCGAAGGTAAATGGCTTAAAACTTTTAAGAAATATTAGAGAACGAAAATTATTTAAAAATACAAAAGTTGTAATACTTACTACGTCTTCCAATGAAAACGAAAAATCCGCAGCCTTTGAAGCGAAAGCAAATGATTTTATTACAAAATCCTTTGACCCTTTTGAATTTGAAACTTCAATAAACTCTTTGTTATTTAATTATTGAATAAAATGGAATTTGATAAAATTGAGTATAATCTTCTAATTGTAGAAGATAATCCAGGGGATATTATTTTGATCAATGAATATCTTGAAGACGCTTTCAAACAAATTAAAATAAGTGTTTGTCGAAGCTTTGGCGAGTTGATCGAACTTGTAGGAAGAGAATCGGTAAAATTTGACGCTTGTCTTCTGGACCTTTCACTTCCAGACCTTGATGGCAAGAACTTAATAACTGAAATTCAAATTTTATTGCCAGATACTTCAATAATTGTATTGACCGGTTATAGCAATATTGATTTTAGTATTGAATCAATGAAAATGGGAATTACAGATTATTTAGTCAAAGACGAAATAACTGCATTGACTTTATACAAAAGCATCATTTATAGCCTTGAACGAAGAAAGAATATTTCAAAGCTTAAGGAGTCTGAAAAAAGGTACAGCCATCTATTCAACTTTTCTACTCTACCGAAAATTTTATTCGAAATTGATTCGAAAAAAATCATTCAAACAAATCTATCTGCAATTGAAACATATGGTTATTCCGAAATGGAGTTTTTAAACCTTGATATTTCGGCACTGTTTACAAAAAGTAGTTATAAAGCTTTTCTTGAAAATAATCCATTAAATAAAAAAAATTCTGAACATGTTCATATAACTAAAAGTGGAAGACAAATAAATGTTGAATTAAATTCGAGCATTTTTGAACTAAATAACGTCGAGTGTTGTCTGATATCCGCAAATGACATTACCGAAAAGATTCAATTTCAAAAATATGTTGATGAAACAATTTTAAAAACTCAGGAGGATGAGCGATATGAAATTGGAGCGGAATTGCACGATAACGTTTGTCAAGTCTTAGCAACGGGACAAATTTATCTAAGCATTTTAAAAGAACGAACAAATTCAGAGGAGCATTCCACTTACTTTAAATCGATTAACGATCTCATACAACAGCTGTCTCTTATACACATCTGACGCTGCCGACGATCTACTCTGTGTAGAT
>CAJXRM010000149.1 GCA_913059205.1 uncultured Flavobacteriales bacterium | reverse complement strand
TACGAGATTTCTGCCTGTCTCGTGGGCTCGGAGATGTGTATAAGAGACAGTAGAATTACCGTAAAGTAATATCCTTTCTCATTCAGTAACATGTCGGAATTCCATAATCCGATGCAATAGGAAATCAATCCAATTCCCAATGAAGCCCATGCAGCGCCAATAAAAGCTGCCGTTGGTTTAACTCCTCTTGATGTGTCTTTTTTTCTTGATGCTTTGTTTTCATTTGTAAACGGTGCATTCATTTCTTCATTTGTCATAATACATTGTTTTTAAGTTATGGATCAAAGGTGGGGCGACTTCAAGGATTAAAAAATCCTATTTAATTTTATTTATTACGATATTACAAATGTAAACTATCACCTAATTCACTGTTATAACTGAATTATTATAGTATATTTATTACGATATATGAATGGTATTAAGTCCACAATTTCTTTGTTAAGTCCTGCAGAATTGAAGGCATTTGTGCGTTATCTAGACGATAGAAACAGGCGCCACGATACCCGAAACATTGCTTTTATCAAGGCAATTGAGAAAGGAACGGAAGCGGAAATTAAACGAGAAATTGGTGCAAATGCGTACAATGTATTAAAGAAACGTGTGGCAGATCGTTTGGTTGACTTCATGGCTTCCTTGAGTTTGGAGAAAGAAGCTTCCATTGAAGTGCATTTGATCAAATGGATATTGGTGGCGCGTAAGTTTCTCGACAACCAACAGGAGAAAAAAGGATTTAAATTGTTAAAAAGGGCAGAGGAGAGGGCGTTAGAAGTGGAACAGTTGACCTTGTTGAATGAAATCTACCATGCACAAATTGAATATTCTCACTTTGCCAGTGCGCCAAATCAAGAGGAACTCTTTGAAAAATTGAACCAAAACACACAGCGTTTCCTTGAACAAGAACGATTGAACATGGTTTTTGCCATGGTGCGTAAGGCGTTTATTCAGAATACGGCGGGAAATCTTGACCTCGACACCATTCTTACGGATGCTTTTTTGAAGTATGGAATCAATAAAGAAGTTGGATTGAATTACAAAATACTCAGTCAAATAGCGCAAATCGCAGACATCTCCGGTGAAACAAAGAAGGATTACTCCACAATTGACTTGTTTTTCGTGGAAAAGTTGGAAATACTGGAGAAAAAGGGCGAAGTACGACATTCCAACTACCGTATAGATTTGATTTACCATGTGGCGAATATCTACTTCAGACGGAGAGATTTCCCCAATTGTGCTGTCTACTTAAACTTATTGAATAAAAGTATTGATCCTGTTCAATACCCGAAACATTATGTTAAATACAAAAACCTAGAAGCACTGTACCACAACTATACAGGAGATTACGAAAAAGCAATATCTGTCCTAAAACCAGTGTTAAACAACAACGACCACGATGTGACATTGAATCCTAGATTGGTCTCTATGATGATTGGACTGCAACAAAGCAATTTTACGGCTGCTAAACAACATTTACGTGAATTGTCACGCAGCGATCGCTGGTACGAATCTACAATTGGTTTAGATTGGACGTTGCACAAAAAGTTCCTGGAGATTATTTTATTGATTGAACTGCAAGAATCTTCACTCTTAGAATCGCGTATACAAAGTTTGGATAGAACATACGGCCAGGTATTAAAATCTAACGCACAGAATAATGCGTACAATTTTCTCAAGCTCATCAAACAACTGGTCAACAATCCATACAGCGTAGATTCAGACAAATTCAAACAAACGGTTGAAAAGACAATTGTATGGCGCCCAAATGAAAGAGAGGATATCTTTATGATCAGTTTTTACGCTTGGTTGAAAGCAAAAATGGAAAAGAGGGATTGTTATACAGTAACGCTAGAATTGATTGAAAAGAATTAGTTCAGAAGTGTTTGTCGTAATTCTATTTAACATAATATTAATTATAAGGCAATGCAAAGAGATTTAATTATGTTGGAAATAATTCGTGTTAGGTGCGTTTACATTACGAGCAGCACTTACGAGTACACTACCAATGTATTTAAAAAAGCCAGAAAGTGAGTTCTTTCTGGCTTTCCTGTTTTTGGGTAGATTAATATGACATGTCAATCAATTCACCTTCTAATGTGTAGCTAAAGTGAAAAGTTGTGCCACCGTTTTCTGGCTCTAAATTGATGTTGTATTGCGCTTTACTAGCATCACCGTTGTCTGGATAACTTACATAGGCCATAGCTAGCTTTGGGTTTTCAATATTCTTTTCTTCCGTGAGTTGCTTCATCGACTTCTCTACTAATCCTCCCAAATCCGACAAATTGATTTTTTCATTTAATTGAAACATGTAATCAGCGGCTTTTGTACCTTCAGGAACCTCTAATGTGATTTCAGAAGTCAAATTCCAAGCGTCTTGAGATAGGCTCCATTCTTCCATTTTAAGTGATTCAGGATCTTTTGTAACCGTTGTACTAATCATGTTTCCTATGGTTTCATCGTACATTACAGATAATTCAGTGTAATAGGCGTCATCACCAAATTTGGCTTTTATTTCTTTTTCTATTTCACCGAATCCTTTAGCATCTGCCGGTTGAGATCCGCTTCCTCCACCACAAGAAGATAACGTCAATGCTGCCATTACGGCAATTACAGTAAATTTCAGTTTAGTCATAATTACGTTTTTTTTTAAAATGAGGAATTCTTAATGAACTTGTATTCAAGCTGGATGAACTCCTCGAGTTAGATATTTAGTAAACGTATAAAACTAAGCTTAAAAACAGTCAAAGAATTGGGGGGACAAAGACGGGGACACAACTGTAAGTTGTTGAATACCAGTAAAAAAAATAGATTAGTGTTTTTCTAAATATTCCCTAAATAATCATTCAAGGAAATTGACTCGGTCAAATTCATTTTCTTGCGAACTCTACTTTTTGCCTTTTTAACACTGTCTGAAGCGATATTTAGTAGGTTGGCGATTTCTTTTTGTGAATAGCCAATTTTAATTAGCACCAATAGACGAATCTCAGATTTTGTTAAATCCGGGTGTTTTGTCAATAAAACATTAAGAAAATCAGGATTTAACTCCTTGAATTTCAGTTTAAATTCAGCCCAATCTGATTCTGTGGACAATGAATTTTCTAATAGTTTGAAAATACCAACTAGGTCCGTTTTCTCAACATTTCCTTTTGCCGACAATTGCCTGTTCTTCTCCTTTAATGATTCAGAGGCCAATTTTAAATCTAACTTATTTTTTTGTAGTTCTTTTTCAAGACTTTCAGCTCGAGCAAGCTTTTTTCTAATAAGTACTGTCATGAAACTGTCTCTTATACACATCTGGACGC
>CAJXRM010000148.1 GCA_913059205.1 uncultured Flavobacteriales bacterium | reverse complement strand
CTACACAGAGTAGATCGTCGGCAGCGTCAGATGTGTATAAGAGACAGCATCAGCATATTGATATATCGTAGTAATTTTATTATGTGGGGTTACAACATATACTTTTGTGCCTTTGGCAACTGTATCTTGATAATTAATTCTGTAATAGTCTATACGAGTTGTTGAATCGTTAATTTGTGAAATTTGTTCTGTTTCTTCAAAATAGGTGTGTAGAGTAACAATATTATCGAAACAAGAGGAATTGCTTTCAATTTCAGAAACAGTTGTAATGCCATTTAATGTTTGATTAATATAAAAACTTGAATCGACGCGAGACAAACAAGTTTCACCTGGTTGTGCACCGTCAAAATCACATACTAATTGATAAACTAATTCCCTTGAGTCATTGTATTTATTTTCCATTTTTATACGGATATCTTCTCTATTTTGATGAGAAAATTCTGAATATTGGTAATAGATCCAGTTCCCATTTATATCAAATTTGTAAGTTTCTTTTTTATAAGACAGATCTCCAATTATCATTTCTCTTATGTATCCAGTTGAATCAAAAATCAAATGGTAGCGATCATTATCCATGTATATCTCATGAATTTTTTTACTTGCAATTTTCTTTGAGTCATGGTTAATTTGAGAAAAGCAATTTAGGACAACACACATCATTAGAATTACTGATATTGCAAGTCTTTTCATCATAATTCAGTTAATAATTTGATTATTGAATTATCATTGGTAAGTATCAAGATAATCAATGAGATTCAATCAATATAAGTACTATTTCTAAAATTGTAACACAATTTCAAATTCTGAAGGTTTGAACTGCAAGGCTTAGACAATAATTGATTGACAATTTTTAAGTCCCAAAACTTCCAAACTTAAAGATTAAACTCTACCCATAACGGATAATGGTCTGAAAGCATCCACGATTTTTGAACTTTAGTTAATGGACGATTTATTAAACAGGTTTGCATGAAATCGTAATTGCCTCCAGTGTTGTATTCTAAAGAAAGATTATTCACTCCTTTTTTGTTTTGGAACCAAGCGATTTGATCGTAGTATTTTGTTTCGTCAAAAATTGAACGTGTTACCTCATCGGATTGAAGTGCTGGAGGAACGAATAAACCACTTTCAATGAATGTTTCATTCAATAAATCTCCTCGTTTGTCAATATTGAAATCTCCTAAAGTGATTAAGTTTTGATGGTAAGCATTTAAGTCATTTGCCCATTCTGCCATCCAGTTGGCAATTCCTTTTAGTTCATTGATTCTGTCCGTTGATTTTTTGCCGTATAATATGTGTAATGTTACCAGGATAAATGTTTGATCATTTGATTTGAATGAAACAGCATAAGGAGCGCGACAAAATTGTTCTTTCATAACTTCTTCCCCGACACTTTTCTGCCATTCTTCAGGAACAACTAATTCACATGCTAAACCAGATAGTTGAACTCTTCGTGTATCAAAGATATATGCCATTCTTTCATCGTTCCCCACTTTCCCGCGATTGACATCTGTAAGAATTAATGAATAGTTGTTACCCAATAGTTTTAATGCATAGCGCAAGGCTCTGATATTTCCTTTTACCTCTTGAACAGCAATGACATCAAAGCGTTTGATAACCTCCACAATGCAAGCAATTGAATGAAAGTCTCTTTTAGGAGAGTCATCATCTTCGCTTTCCCATTTTTTGGTTACATCACCAAATGCCCGGATGTTCCATGTGGCAATTAGGAGGTTTTTATCTAACTTCTTTGCTGGAATTTTAGCGTCTAAATCGAAGTTTAGGGTTGCTAATTCTGATTGGATTTGGGAAGGAATTTGGTCGGTGATTTCGGACATGGTTTTTGTTTTAAAAGTAGGAGAAAAAATTATCTTCGGCAATTAAATCATATGAGTATGTATTTTGAATAGTGCAAGTACTGAATTAAAATGATATTCTATTTAGTACAATTAATTCTATATTTATCTTATGGCGACAGATTTGGATGGGATATTTAATGTTGGACTTAATGGTCTAAGGGATAAAGCAGTTTTTGATCAATGGTTAGAAGAACTAAAAAAACTCAATATTGATCATGCTAAATACACAAATAGTGATGGTGAGGATTGTGAGGAACAGGGAGAATGGTATTATGAAACTTCTGGGTTTGGTGGTGATGACCCTGATGATAATGACATCGATACTCCCTTTGAACTTATTTTTTATGGTCCTTTCATGTTTAGTATTCATTTAATGGATAACATCTCAAAAATTCCTACTTTTTATCGTTTACATATTTTGTTTGAACAACCGTATTTTTTTGATGAATTCATTGATGAAATACACCAAGTTCTTGGTGTGTTTAACGCTTCAGAGGTTATATGGCTATCATCTACTGGAAGCGCAAAAAAATATTCAAGTATTTATCAATCTGAAGTTTGGGAAAATGTACCCTATAAAACCGTGAGAGAAATTTTAATTGAACGCTTAGGAAAGCCAATTACATATGAAGGGGCAAAACATTATAATGAGACTGTAAATTGGGAATATAAAAATATTGATTGTTTTGTATGTGATACATTTGGGTAGATAGTAAAGTGCTTTTACTGATTTTACTAACTGAAATAATGAACCACTTTTCATGTAATTAGTGTGTTAATTTAATTAATATTACTTTAGACTAAAACTATTAAATTCATTTCATGTCAAAGCCAATTAGAAAAAGAAAGCAAAAGAGACTATTAGAATTTTTCACATTGAATGTTTCTGTATTACCCGCTAATCATGATAATGAAACATTTTACTCACGATTAATTGAAAACTATTATTCCAACGACATTAAAGTAACCTTTGGAAAGGACTTTTTTTATACTCTAATTCATTTGAGTAAGATGGAATTAAATGGCACTACGGTATACTATGGTGTATTGTCAAAATTTTTACAATTAAAAAGCATTGATTGGATCAAATCTGATGAGATAAAAAATATTAATTCGACTAGTGGTTTTGAAATTCCTCAAGGGTTTGAGGGTAGAAAAGGGATGTATGAATTTGTTTTTATTCCTAAAATACATAAAGTTGCATTCGTTAAAAAAGGAAAAATTGACGACAATATCAAAAAGCAAGGAGCGCCTCTCATAGCGATTAAGAATGTATTAAAAATTGGATTTGAGCAACTGATTGAAAATGAACAAACTGTGCATGTGGATATTGTACAAAGTCAACAAGTAATCGATAAAATTTTTAACTCTACGCTTTTGAAGTTAGATTTAAAACTTCATTATTCGAATCCTTCAATCGGTGATGATCATGAGGCATTTATGGATGATTTATATCGAAAAACACATGCCCTGTCTCTTATACACATCTCCGAGCCCACGAGACAGGCAGAAATCTCG
>CAJXRM010000147.1 GCA_913059205.1 uncultured Flavobacteriales bacterium | reverse complement strand
GAGTTAAAGTCTAAAAGCGAAGTAGCACAAGATATTTTAACCTATTTGAAAAATTATAATTCATGAGAATTAGTTTGTTTTTTGTAATGATTTTTAGTTCTTTCCAAATGACATTTGGTCAAGAATTGAATTGTCAAGTGACAATTGTAAACGATGCGAGGTTGGAGTTGACGAATGTAGAGCGAGAAGTGCTGGATCAATTGGAAACTGTTGTTTATGAATTCATGAACAATACGAAATGGACAAAAGACAAATTTACTGTTGAAGAACGGATCAATTGTAATATCCAGATCCAAATCAATGAAATTCCTTCGAGTGGTTCGTTTAAAGGTTCATTGCAAGTGCAATCGTCTCGTCCGACTTTCAATTCGAGTTACAACACCACTATGTTTAATTATCAAGACGACAATTTTGAATTCTCGTATAATAGAAATTCCATTTTTGTGTACGCGCCTAATCAATTTAGAGATAATCTTACGTCCGTACTTGCATTTTATGCCTACTTTATTATTGGAATGGATTACGACTCTTTCTCTGATAAAGGAGGAACAAAGTTTTTTACAGAAGCTCAACAAATTGTGAACAATGCACAGTCATCCGGTTTTTCTGGCTGGACTTCAAATGAAAAAGGCAAGAATAATCGTTATTGGTTAGTCGATAATATTCTGCATGAATTATTTACACCGCTTAGAGAGTGCACGTATCATTATCACCGTAAAGCGATGGATATGATGTATGACGATAAAATTCTAGCACGCTCTGAAGTCTATAATGCTTTGAATATGCTGGTAAGATTAACGAGTACTCGCCCGAATTCGTTGAATGTTTTGAATTTTTTATCTGCTAAATCCTCTGAAATAAAGAATTTATATGAGGACGCCGAAATAAAAGAGAAAAACGATATTGTTTTGTTATTAAAGCGTATCGATCCGGCGAATTCAGAGAAGTACCAAGCGATCATGAATTAATGATTACTTCTTTACGCATAGAGAACTTTGCCTTAATCGATGCTGCTGAAATTAATTTTAACAGCGGTTTTACGGTTATAACTGGAGAAACTGGGTCTGGTAAATCCATTTTATTAAATGCTCTTAATTTAATTCTCGGTGAACGGGCAAATTTTTCGGTTATCGGTACAAATAGCGATAAGTCAATTGTTGAAGCTGACTTACTGATAAAAGGGTTTGGTTTGGAATCGTTTTTTGAGGAAAATGAACTGGACTATTTCGATACAACAATCGTTCGAAGAGAAATCAATCAACAAGGGCGATCTCGAGCATTTATAAATGATGTTCCTGTTCAATTGACAACGCTAAAGGCATTTACCTCTCAATTGATTCACATCCATTCGCAATATAACACGCTTGAATTAAGGGATACGAATTTTCAGATGACTGTCTTGGATGTTTTAGCGAATACTTCCGTTCAACGGAGTCTATTTTCAGAGCTATTTTTAGCATTTAAAAATGACCAAAATGCATTATTGAAGAAACGAGAATTGCTGTCAGAGTCATTGGCTCAATTGGACTACAATACATTTCAATTGAATGAACTGGTTGAATTGGACTTGGATAAACGCAATTTTGATAGTATCAAACAGCAAGTTGAAATTGCAGAGAATGCAGATGAAATTCGGGCAGCTTTTGGGGAGTTGAATAGCGCATTTACTGCAGACCTTGGGACAATTGATCAACTTGTGCATTTGAAATCAATGCTTTTGAAAAAATCTACGCTTTCTGTAGAATTGAAAGAAATGTATGAGCGTATTACTACCGTGCTGATTGAATTACAAGATATTGCAGAAACGGCTGAAAATATTGGTGAATCGTTTGAATTTGATGCAAGCGAATTGGTTGAAAACAGTAAACTTTTGGATGATTTCAATCGTATTTGTCAAAAACACAATGTAGCGAATCAAATGGACTTAATGAAAATCAGAGATGAATTGAGTCAAAGTGGAATGAGCTTCGATCAGCTGAAAATTGATATTAATCAATTGGAAGAGAACTTAAAATCACAAGAAATCGCTTTGATTGAATCTGCGAATAAATTGCATGATGCACGTTTAAAAGCAATTCCGGCTATTGAGAATCAAATAAAATCGGCACTTACAGAATTAAAATTAGTCGATACTGAGCTTATTTTTGAGTTGAAAAAAGAAAATGAGTTGAGTAGCGACGGGTTCTCTAAACTTCAATTGTTATTTAGTCCAAACATTGGTGTTCCTGCCGTTCCGGTGCATCAAGCGGCCAGTGGAGGCGAACTTTCACGCGTTATGTTAGCATTACAGAGTTTAATGTCTACCAAAATAAAATTGCGTTCTATGCTTTTTGATGAGATTGATACAGGAGTTTCGGGTGATGTCGCTCAAAAAATGGCAATGACTTTGAAAAGAATGGGAGAAGGCATGCAAGTAATTGCGATTACGCATCTTCCTCAAGTTGCTGCGAAAGGAGGACAACATTTAAAGGTCATGAAATCAGTGAAAGATGGAAAAACAACAACGTTTGTGCAACAACTTTCGATGACAGAGCGCATAGAAGAAACCGCAAGATTAATGAGTGGTGATGAAATCAATGCGGCTGCTCTTGAAAACGCAAAAGCTTTGATGAACTAATGAACCTTCAACTCAAATTTGAAATTGGCAAAAGTAACATTGAGTTATCCTATGACGATTCGTTACTTTTAATCGGTAGCTGTTTTTCAGATTCAATTGGAGATAAATTTGAGCAAGGAGGATTCAACTGTGAAAGCAATCCATTTGGAACCTTATTTCATCCTATTGCACTAACAAATTGTCTTCAATCAGCTTTGACAGAAAATAAAAATGTTTCGATATACCAACGAGACGATCTTTATTTCTCATGGGATTCATCTTCAGTGATTTATGCAACTTCAGAGGCGAAATTGATAGAGTCTGTACTGGAGAGTCGCAATCGATTAGCAGAGCGAATTAAATCTTCTCGATTGATTTGCATTACACTAGGAACCGCATGGGAATATAAACTTAAAAGTTCGGGAATGGTTGTGGGAAATTGCCACAAAGCACCACAAAACCTCTTCGAAAAGTCATTGACGTCCATTGAAGAAATGCGAAAAGAGTGGGAGAGTGCTCTCACTTCAATAAAAAGTGTCAATCCAACGGTAAAAATTGTGTTTACATTAAGTCCTGTGAGACATATAAAAGATGGACTGATAGAAAACAATAGAAGTAAGGCGCGATTGTTAGAACTTATTCAACAATTATCCGAAAATCATAAGATCATCTATTTCCCGTCTTATGAAATTGCTGTTGATGAGTTGAGGGATTATCGATTCTACGAGGAAGATTTAATTCACCCGAATAAAATAGCTATTGATTATATTTGGAATCTGTCTCTTATACACATCTGACGCTGCCGACGATCTACTCTGTGTAGA
>CAJXRM010000146.1 GCA_913059205.1 uncultured Flavobacteriales bacterium | reverse complement strand
TACACAGAGTAGATCGTCGGCAGCGTCAGATGTGTATAAGAGACAGGTATATTATTACCTTAGTTGAGTATGAAACTTTATATTACTCCAGATACATTTATCGATACATCTAAGCCTATTGATATTTCACTTTCATTGTCAAACACAGACGAAAATCCTAGAGCATGGTATGTCGAAAAACCTGAGTTTGAACCGGTTCGTACTGAACATTATACTGGTTCGGTTGCAGAAGGTGGTAGTGTCAATTTTAGAAATATAGCATTCAATCCGCATGGACATGGAACGCATACTGAATGTTTGGGACACATTACAAAGGAAGTACATTCCGTTAATAAAATTGTAAAAGAGTACTTTTATAAAGCACAATTGATTTCCATTGAACCTCGTGAACTGAAAAATAACGATGGTGTTGTGGACTCAGTTATAGTTGAGGAACAATTGAATGATTTGGAAAATGTGGAAGCGCTAATAATTCGAACATTGCCAAATAGTGCAGCAAAAAAGAGCATGAATTACTCAACAAAAAACCCTACATACCTTGATGTGGCTTGCGCAACTAAATTAATCGCCTCAGGCATAAAGCACCTCCTTGTTGACACACCGTCAGTTGATCGTGAAAATGATAATGGCGAGCTTGCTTTTCATCATGCATTTTGGGAGGTTCCTCAAAACCCTAATTTTGAGAGAACAATCAGTGAATTGGTTTTTGTTGAAAATGAAATAGAAGATGGTGTCTATATTGTAAACTTTCATTTGGCACCTTTTGAAAATGACGCAACGCCAAGTCGTCCGGTATTGTATAAAATAATAAAAGCTTGAACAATTTGCTCAAGCTTTTATTAGTAGTAAGTTAATTTTCAAAATGTAGATTTTAACAACAAACAATCTCTTTCGAGACAAAAAATCTTTAAAAACAAAAACAAAAAATCAGGAATTTTCTTAAAGCCCGACCGTTGTCGACTTTAAAATAAATGAAGGATTAAGAACTGTTATACTCTTTAATCAAACTAGAAAATGAAACTGCCTCTCCAAGCAGTGTTTTTCCCTCATCCTATTTCAAAGTGAAACTAAAAGAAAATTTCCTGACATTTCTCCTTATTTCTTACTTCAAGTATAACGACAATGATTTGATTTGAATTAGGTAAATGAATATTCAATCAATTTGAATGAATATTAAAGCGTTTTGACTTATTTTTCAATTTATAGGTTTTCCAAACGTTTGAAAAATAGGTCTCTTTTGGCTGGAGACAATGGAACTTCAGACCCATCCTTCATTACAACAGCACCACCATTTTTCTTGTCATATCTATCAACATAATCAATATTAACTAAATGGGATTGTTGAACTCTTAAGAAGTTATGTCCAGACAAAAGTGTCTCATAATCCTTCAGCGTTTTTGACACCAATATTTTTTTGTTGTCTTTTAAAAAGAAGGATGTATAGTTTCGATCTGCTTCGCAACGGATAATTTGATCCAATTCAACAACATACACACTTTCTTGTGTTTTTAATACCAATCGTCGTTTTTCAGTTGGATTGATGTTTTTCTGAAGTGCATCGAATTGCGAAGTCTCTTTTTTCTCATCAATTGTATCTAGGGCTTTTTCCAGAGCAGCTTTTAACTCAGATGGATCAATTGGTTTTAATAAATAGTCTAACGCGCTAAATTTAATCGCTTTAATCGCAAATTCTTCGTGAGCAGTAATGAAAATAACTTCAAACGATTTGTTTTCTATTGAACGAATAACATCGAATCCAGTTCCATCTGGCATTTGAATATCCAAAAACACGATATCTGGCTGGTGTTTTTCAATTGCCTCGATACCAGATTGTACATTTTCTCCCTCTGGAAATGTAACAACATCAAAACCAAAAGAATCGATCATTCGAGCAATTAATTCACGCGTTCTATTTTCATCATCGATGATTACGATCTTTTTCATAATGTTTAATTATTTGTTTCAATAGTGTATGGTAACGAAATTACGACTTTTGTTCCAGTTTCCAATGTTTTATTATTATCTTCTACTGTCATTTTTCCGTCCGATTTATATTTTTTATTCAAGTTTTTAATTCGCTCACTAGTTATATCCATTGCCATACTTTTATGGGCAGAACTTTTCTTGTTCATCCGCGAACCTTTTCTTCCAATTCCATTATCCGTAATTGTAATTATAAGCATGCCATTCTCCTTTTTAAAGGATACCTTAATAAAACCGCCTTCAATCGTGTGTAATTGGCCATGTTCAATGGCATTTTCAATAAACGGCTGTGTAATCATTGGTGGAATTAATGCATTTTCGTTATAGAGGCCTTCGTCCGTATATATGTCGAATTGAAATCGATCCTCAAACCGTAGTTTTTGCATTACCAAATACTTTTCGAGAATTTCAACCTCAGTGGTTATTGGAATGAATTCTTTCGGTGAATTTTCTAATATCAGTCGCATTAACCTTGAAAAATTAACTAAAAATTTGGATGAATTCACCGTGTCATTTTCGTAAATGTAGCTCTGAATCACCGACATTGCGTTAAAAACAAAATGGGGATTCATTTGAGCCCTTAAAAGCGTTTGAGACATTTCTGCTTCTCTCTGTTGCTGCATTATATTGGCGTGATTCCAACGATAGAAAATAACAATTCCAGCCAAAACAATTATAATCAGAAAGGCTAGTATTATGTACATCTGAAAGTTGTTTCTCAATTGGCTGTTTTCCAATTTAGTCGATGTCAGTACTTTTTCTTGTTGCTGTCTACGAAGCGAATCTGCTTGTGCGTTGATTAAACGTTCTCTCTGTTCTGATCGATAGGACTCACTTAACTCAGCAATTTTGGTCGCTGCTTGAATTGTAGTATTACTATCCAAATAATTGATGTACAATTCCATGTACTCAATTGATTTACTAGGATTGTTGATCTCTTTATATAAATCTGCAATTATACGGTACGTTTGATAAATTTGGTTTTTTGATCCGTATTGTTTTCTAATTTCAATGGATCGATTAAGGTAGTTTAGGGCGTTTGAGTATTTCTTTTCTTCTTTGAATATTGTACCAACATTGTGATAAACCCCGGCAATTTTCTCTTTATTACTTGTTGCTTCGTAATAAACAAGAGCCTGGTTAAAATTACTTGATGCGAGATTAAAACTGCCTTTTTTCTTGTACAACATCCCTAGTATGTTGTGAGCTTCTCCGAGACCATTAAAATCATTTAACGGAATTAAATAATTAATTGCTTGATTGGAATTTTCTATTGCAACTCGCAGATTGTTACGTTCCAAATCAACACTAGATAAATTTGTTAACGCCAAGGCCATTTGTCTCCTATCTTGAATTTGCCTCGCATAATTCAATGATCGCTTGAAGTAATATCTGTCTCTTATACACATCTGACGCTGCCGACGATCTACTCTGTGTAG
>CAJXRM010000145.1 GCA_913059205.1 uncultured Flavobacteriales bacterium | reverse complement strand
ATCTACACAGAGTAGATCGTCGGCAGCGTCAGATGTGTATAAGAGACAGCAATTGCACTATCCTTATTTTTTACGACCGGATGTGAAAAATCCAAAAACAATGGAAGAAAAAAATATGTTGGAACCTGGGAAATGACGATAACTAGTGATCAGATAATGTATACAACTGATATGGGCGGGAATACTGTAACTAATCATTATTCAAGTACCTGGGTGAATTCAAATGTCGAGATTTCGATCGATGAACAGAATGAGAACGGACTAATAATTGATTTCTACCCGAATAGCATGAACAGTTATAAAAACGAGATTTTATTGGATAAAAACGGAGGATTTAGTAAATGCTGCGGTTTATCATCTCCGTGTGTTATAGACGGTGATTTTAAGTCTAAAAATAAAATGTCTATGGAAATGGAAAATCAAGGACGTTGCAATGGTGCTTCTGCCGGCGGTACATCTCATCAATCGGTAACAGGAGTGAAGCTTTAAAACGCAGATAATTGATTTGACGAATCAAACCGCTTTTCTTTTTTTTACACCGCTTTTATTGGTGCAGCATTACGATGAATCTTACATTATTAAGTGATGTGCCAAGCCAAACAAGGCGCTAACACCAATCCAGATGAGCATATTAACTTTGAAACGATACATGGCAATAAAGGATACCACGGTCCATCCGAGCGTGATAAAATCTATTTGAGAAAGGTTGATTTCATTTGGAAAGACTACAACTTTTCCTAGGTAAATGGTGAGGTTAAGAATAACTCCAACCACCGCTGCTGTAACGATGCTTAAGGCTTGTTTTATTTTTTCATTATCTCTTGTGCGCTCAATTATTGGTGCACCAACAAAAATAAAAAGGAAGCAAGGAACAAATGTATACAGCGTTGTAGCGAAAAGTCCCAATGAACCCATTAATAACGAACCTTCAAAATGATTGTAACCCGCCATAAATCCGACAAACACCAAAACCATCACTAGTGGACCTGGAGTTGTCTCTCCTAACGCCAATCCATCAATCATTTGCAATTCTGTCAGCCAATTTAATTGCTCGACACTGACTTGTGCCACATAAGGTAGAACAGCGTAAGCTCCGCCAAAAGTTACAAATGCGGCTTTGGTGAAGAACAGTGAAAGTTCATTCCAGAAAGCGAAATCATTGGTTAAAAAGTAAAATAGACCTAAGGGAATTGCCCAAATACAAAAAGCTGAAATCACTTGCTTACCCAATCGACTCAATTTAAAACCAGAATCGGGTAAAACAGAATTATCATTGATATAAAAATTGTCTTCATCTTTAGCCAATTGCCGTTTAGCTGCTGCTGTTTGATTAAACAATTTTGGGGCAAATTTTCTACTAATAAATGCTAAAATAAGCGCTCCAATAATAATTAGTGGAAAAGGAATATTGAAAAAGAAAATGGAAACGAAAGCTGCGACGGCAATCAGAAAATGAAAAAGTGTATGCAGTGATTTCTTCCCAATTTTAATCAGTGCCAAAATAACAATGGCAATTACTGCAGGTTTTAATCCTGCAAACAATGCATAAACCCATGGAATATTTCCAAATGTTACATACAGAGCAGATAGCCCAAGTAAAATAAACATTGAAGGCAGAATAAAAAAGATACCAGCTACCAAGCCTCCTTTTGTTCCGTGAAGCATCCAGCCTGTATAAGTTGCCAATTGTTGTGCTTCTGGACCAGGAAGTATCATGGTAAAATTTAAAGCGTGTAAAAATCGACTATCGGAAATCCATTTTTTCTTTTCCACAAGAAACTCATGCATAATTGCAATTTGTCCTGCAGGACCACCAAAGCTGATAAATCCAAGTTTTAACCAAAACCAAAAAGCTTCTTTGAATGATGGTTTTTTAATTTCAGTGGTGCTAATTTCATTTCCTGATTTCAAACTCTGTTCCTTCATAGGATACAAAAATATACAATAAATTCACGAATGAAAGGGTAATTTGAATAGTAAGTGTTATTGTTTTATTATCGTTTCATAATTAAAATTGACGTATCATACTAAATCCTAACTAATATTCAAATAGGGCAATTCCTTTTTTATTTTTTTAATGTGTTCTTGCCTCTATTATCTTATCGATCTTTAAAATCAAAGAAAAATTTAATTCCAAGGTCATTTTCTAATTGTTTCTTTTGGACATCAATACTGTATTTTTGCATAAAAATTTCTTTTCTATTGGCTTCAACTTGCAAAAGCCCTTCAGCGGTATTTGTGAATGTTTTAATTTCAGGATGCATCGGATTGTATCCGTAAATATTGTAGCAAATTTTTTCACTTGGACGAGTACACTTTTCAGTCGGATGAGTGCTGTTAAAATGCCATATAATCGAAGTTTCTTCCAAAATTCCGATTTCTTTTGGATGGATATAACCATTTCGCATAGCTGTTAAAAAAAAATCTCTGTTTGTACGATAAAAGCATTTGGAATGTAAAACAATATTAAATGGACATTTCGCTCTTAAATCATATTCTTCGTTTTTGTAACCAGTTGAACCAGTTGTTTTTAAATAGATGTTGGGGTATTTGTTATTTGCGTAAAAGTCTTTGAAAATTTTATCAGAGGAAATTCCAATTAGTCGTTCATTTGGAAATTTACCATTGACTAGAAAATTATCTAAAAGATATTGTCTTGTCTGATCTTCATTTCTATAAAAAAGTTGATTCAACTCAAAATCGTTTTCCATTACCATTTTAATGCTATCTGACTGGTAACATTTAAGACAGATGTCTTCCATTGTTTTGGTGTCAACTTGTTTAGCATTATATGTCTTGTCAAATATTTCTGAAATAATCTCTCTGTCAATTATTGAGTTCGAAATTAATGGGCTACTATTTAGAGCTGTAATCGGCATTCCATTTTGGAAACATATTGTCAAGTAATGATAGAACCTGTTCGTATCACCAAGATGCAGTGCGATTTGAGCGGCAATATATGGATCCTTCAAAAATGGTTCAAAACTCTCGAAGGCTTGGTCAAATTTGGCGTAGCAACTAGAATCTCTGTCTTCCACAAATCTTTCTTCAGCTTCATTGATAAGATCGTAGTATAGGGAATAGTCTTGTGACTTCGACAAAGAAGAAATTAAAGCGAACAGTATTAATAGTGACAGTTTAAATTTTTTCATGCAGTTCTTTGATTTATGTAAGACGGTTAGTATCTGAGGCGTAGCATCCCAAAGCTATGATTTCATATACATTGTTAGGAATAGTTTTAACTCCATTCGACTAATTTGAGGCTGTCAACTGGAAAAATTTTCCCTAGAACGCTATACAAGATTGAAAGTTCTTTTTTCGATTTTTTCATATAGTCAAATTGCCACATATAGACCGCTTTACATGCATAAGCCAATTCCATATACTTATCTAAGGTGATCTTCATATCTAATAATTCAACACCCTGATAATCTAGTATGTAAACATTGTCGATTAATTTATTTTCTTCAATCTTGAGACAGGCAGTATATGTTTGAAAAGATAATTGGCAATGAAAGTCCACAGGTATGAATGAATGAGGGGCAATACCCAGCTCTTGACTTGTTAGATAATATCTGTCTCTTATACACATCTCCGAGCCCACGAGACAGGCAGAAATC
>CAJXRM010000144.1 GCA_913059205.1 uncultured Flavobacteriales bacterium | reverse complement strand
GAGATTTCTGCCTGTCTCGTGGGCTCGGAGATGTGTATAAGAGACAGAAATTATTCAGAATGGCATTGAAAATGATTTTATTTCATACCTCAATTCCTTTGAAATTAATTACCCGGTTCGGGCTTCTTATGTCATTCGTCTTTTTCATTATCGGAATGTACTTTATTTACAATAAAATGGTGAATAACGCTCCTTTAGGGTATACATCAATAATTGTCGCAATATTTTTCTCAACTGGATTGATCATGCTTTCGTTAGGAATTATTGGTGAGTATATTCGAAAGATATGGATAAGTCAAAAACGATTGGATGAAGTCGTTGTTTTAACAAAATGATAATTTCCACCAAAAATATTGAATTGCGCTTGTTGAATGAGTCTAATCTAGAGACATTACGTGTTTGGAGAAACAGTCATGATGTGAATCAATTTATGGAATACCGCGAACATATTTCGGTTGAATCCCAACACATTTGGTTTCAAAACTTAATGAAGGGAAATAATCATTACTTTATTATTTACACAAATGACAATCCGATAGGAATGATACATCTAGGAAATGTCGATAATTCCATTGGAACAGCTGAATCAGGCATGTTTATAGCAGAAAAGGATTATCGTGGTACTGGCTTAGCTTTTTCAGCTTCGAAATTGTTATTGGAGTATGCGTTTGAAACGTTAAAATTAAACGAGCTGTTTGCGAAGGTGAAAAACGATAATAAAAACGCTCAAGATTACAATAAACTACTGGGTTTTCGAGAAATTCGACAGTTAAATAATGATTTTTCTCAATGGAGCTTAAAAAAGATTGACTTTGATCGTAAGAAATCAGTACTCAATCAATTGACTTCTTAACGTTGAAGGATTCTCCAACGAATTTCATCCAAACGTGCTTTGGTTCGTTGAAATAAATTCTTTCCTTCCAATCGAAGGTAATTACGTGTGAACAAACTTGGATTTAACATCCACTTCAGGGCTCTTTTAGGTAAAGGAAGGCTATTGTATGGGAATTTTTTTAATTCAAAAAATGGCTTCAACTGAGGTTCAATTTTATCAAAAAAACAACGTCGATTGTGATTGTAAAAAGCATTGTTTCTTGGAACTAGAACGTCCATACCTATGTGAAAAGTAAGGTGTGCATCTGGAATATATAAAGGGTTTTCAGCGAACGAAAATATATTGTGAACGAGTGTAGCTTCTAAAAATGAAATTCCAACACAAACGTCGTCAAATATGAACTTTTCAAGCAAATCTGATTTGAAAACAAAACAATCAAAACCTGGATGAGATTTACCTAAATCAGCGTACATCAAAGGCAGTTCTTCAATCGTTGTGTAAGTATGAGAAAGTCGCCTTCGATTAATTACTAGCGCATCGTGTCCCTTTTCTAAATATGAAAATACAGAATCGTAAAAATGTGGCATTAACGCAATGTCCATATTGGTGAATAGGATAAAATCTGAAGGTTGTGCTTCTTTTAGTTTGGCCAGAATATCTCCTATTAATGGAAGTTTTTTATCCTTTAAATTTTCATTTACGTCTAGAACTGAGCGTTCAAGATTCGAAAGTATATTGAACCCAGTTGGAATTATTGAACGGTCTTCCTGGTATTGAGTGGTATAAAGTGAAATGAACTCATTCTTTTTCGATTGCTGTTTAGCGTTCAAAATACTTGCAAACGTAATCGGTTGTCCCGTAAATAAATCGGAATTTTCCTTTACCTTTACAGGATTGACTATATGTGCTACTCTGATCAATGAAAAAGATTTTATTTAATAATATTGGTAAATCTATAAATTATCTCAAACATGTTGAGCATTTATTCTCAGACTATGATTTGATCCGCGGAAAGCATTTTTCAAATTTATGTTATGAAGAGCTACAACCGCATTTCTTAAATTCGCATCTGTTATTAACGCATTCAGCGACAGGGGCATTGGAAATAATAGCACACGCACTCGACATTAAAAATGGTGACGAGGTCATTCTTCCATCGTTTACTTTCGTATCTACAGTGAATGCTTTTGCCTCAAGAGGTGCTACTCCAGTATTTATTGATATTGAACCTGACAGATTAAATCTTGATATTGATTTGGTTGAGAGAGCGATAACATCTAAAACAAGGGCAATCATTGCCGTACATTATGCTGGCCACTCATGTGATTTAAATCGTTTAAAGAAAATTTGTGAAAAGCACTCTCTTGTGCTTATTGAAGACGCGGCAATGTCTTTTGGTAACACTTTCGAAGGAAAACAATTAGGAGGTATAGCAGATTTTGGTGTAATTAGTTTTGATGTAACAAAGCACATTTCTGCAGTGCAAGGTGGTTTATTGATAGTGAATAACGAAAAATATAAAATTCGAACGAATAATATTTATCATATAGGTACTAATCGGTCTGACTTCACAAAGGGAATTGTGCCTTATTATGAATGGGTAGATGTTGGCTCAAAGTATCAGATGAACGAACTAAACGCCGCATTTTTATATGATCAACTGAAGATAAAGGACGATATAATTCAAAAACGGAAAACTATTTCGAAGAGCTATTTTTCAGGTTTGAAGTCCTTAAGTGAACTTGAACATTTTCTTATGATGAACGAATCGTTGATTGATAGTAATATCCATGAGTTTTATTTAGTGGTAAAAAGTGAGGAAGACCGACATAAACTATCTGCTTTTTTAAACGAGAAAGGTATTGAGTCAATGTTTCATTACATCCCGTTGCATTCTGCTACGAAAGGAAAGGAAATTGGAAGATTTATAGGTTCAAATGAAACGCAGAAAGCTTCAGAACGTCTTTTAAGACTTCCAATGCACAATGAATTAACTGAAGATGAGGTTGAATACATTATTCAAACAATAAGGACGTATTATGAAAGCTGAAAAGGAGGTAATTGTATTATCTTCTAAGGAAGATAGTTTTATTGTTTTTTTACGAAAAATAATTTCTTTTCGTTCACTTATTTGGGTTTTTGCAAAGCGGGATTTAAAAGCGAAATATTCGCAAACTTTAATTGGTATTGGCTGGAGTGTTCTTCAACCTTTAGTTGCACTTCTTATATATACGTTTTTCTTTGGATATATATTGAATTGGACCGCCAATGACATCCCGTATCCAGTTCATATTTTAAGTGGATTGTTCGGTTGGAATTTTTTTACTTATATTGTCAATGCTGGTTCTATGAGTGTTCAAGAGTCCTCACACATTATTAAGAAAATATATTTTCCGAAAAGTATTTTACCATTTTCAAAGGTTGTTCTTGGGTTGGTTGATATTTTGTTTAGTCTTTTATTGTTAATTCCACTGTTGTTTTATTACAATGTTGGGCTATCGTGGCATATAGTATTTCTTCCATTTGTGCTTGTCTTTAATGCCATTTGTGCGTTGACCTTGGTTTTTTGGATTGGCGCATTGGCGTTCAAAAAAAGAGATTTGTTCCATTTATTGCCTTTCATCGTCTATTTTGGTATTTGGTTTACTCCAGTATTTTTTACCAACAGCTTTTTACCTGAACACTTGAGTTTTTTACTCGAATTTAATCCTATGGCAAGTGTTGTAAATTTGTGGCGCTGGATGCTTTTCAATAATGAACCTTTCCAGATGGTTTGGCTGCTAAACTTTTGCATAGTGACTTGTTTTTGCTTGTTTGGTATGTTTATGTACTGTCTCTTATACACATCTCCGAGCCCACGAGACAGGCAGAAATCTCG
>CAJXRM010000143.1 GCA_913059205.1 uncultured Flavobacteriales bacterium | reverse complement strand
ACCATCATTCCGTTTCTCTTCATTCTGGTTCATTTCACTTGCCCCACACTCAAGGTAAAATTTCGCTGAACTCATTTTACCTTTTCGTTTTCCCTCGCTGGCTCAAGGCTGTTTTTCCTTCGTTTTTTGAACAACGTAATATTTCTACGATCTAATGTCGTTTATTTGTGGGACGATATGCATTGAGTTATTAATTATCAATTTTTAGTTAGATGCAATACACAAAATATTTCTCTGGAGTTATCAGAAATCATGGTTCTCTAAACTTTAGTTCAGATCAATTGAAGTTGATTATGAACCTCATTCACTTGGAAGGAAAGTTGGAAGGAGTTAAATCGATTCAAAGTCGTTTTAAGGGAATGGATCCTAAGAATCGTTATGACTTAATGATTAATTCAATTGATGATCAAATCAAAAGTTTGACAATGGATTTATTGCCTGGTGATTTAATGAAGAAATGGCAATTGGAATCAAACTAGTTACCCTTTGCAAACGGCAAGTTAGTCCGGCGTTCGTCACTGTTCAAGGGTATATAAATGAGGGGCTATATTTTCCATCTTTTAATTTTTGATGGAATATCATTCACTTTCATTTATCTAGGTTCTTTTTTAGAATTCCCTCACCCTTGCACCGTTTCCTCTCTTGCCCTTTTTGTTGCCTATGCAATGGGCAACCAGAGTCCTGCGCGTTTAACTTAAATCATTTGGTATGAAATCAAAATCAGTAAAACTCTATGTTCCTTATCATGTTAACCCGGCAATCATCAAAGGGTATTTATCGTGTTTACCAAAGGACCAACTTATTCTGCACGGCAGGTACATTCGTATGCGTGCTTGGCATGAAAAAGCAGGTTCTAACAAAAGGTCAATGTTTGTTTCGTTGTATCAATATTGTAGGTTACTATTCATAGAGAAGTATAGGTAATAAAAAACGCCCTCTCGAATAATCGGGAGGGCGTCATTATCAAATTCAATTTACTAATTGGATAGCTTTTGCCAAATCCATTTCAGCGCACGACTGACTGCAAAACTGACTGCAGCTCCAACTATTGCAAGGACTACAGTCTTAATATAATCCTGCGAATCGATGTTCGCAGCAACGGTAAACACCGTTCCAGTTACTGTGCCTGCTAATGTTGTATGATCGTTGTGATATGTCATTTGTTTTTAGCTAATTGGGCAATCCGATTTTTCGCATTCTTCTCGGAACAGTTGTATTTTAATTTCAATCAATTCATGATCCTGTAAGGATTCTTCATTGATTTCAATTGCAACTCGATTCACTTTTGTACTTAAATCCGACCCAGCTTTGAAGCGTGGTCTTCTTCGTGTTTTAAGGATAATCTCTGTTTCCGATTTTTTGCATTTATTCTCTGCCATGCCCTTTGTTTTAATCTTCGCAACTTGACTCTTCAGCACATGCTTCAGAAGTCAATCGAAGTTTTAATTCAATACTCTCTGATGTCTCATCAATTTCCTCATTGAAATCAACCGACACCAGGTTTACTTTTCCTGACAACTCAGATCCCGCTTTGAAGCGAGAAATTCGTTTTGATTTTACCTCTAGGATGAGGTCTGATTTTTTACACTTTTCCATTTTTACTTTGGAATTTTGTTGTGATCCTCTCCCGAAAATTCGGAAGAGGGCACAACTGATTTTACACTGGACGATTAGTTTCCGAGCTTTCCCTCGTCTTCACAATCGTCTTCACCGTCTTTTGCAATTGCTGCTTGGCTCATTGCCGTTGCAACTGCTCCTCCAACTACTAAGTAACCTCCTATTGCAATTACTGCTGCTGGCAATGCTATTGGAGCTGCCAACAAAGTTGTTCCTGCTGCAGCAATTATTAATCCTGCAGTTCGTAACTTCTTGAAGAAGGGTGGAGTATCTTGTCCACATCGTTTGAAATAAGCTTTTAGCTTATCCATGAACTTTCCATCTTTTTCTGATGCTTTTTTCATATCAATTCAAATTATTGGACTTCGATAATACTCAGGGCGTTGAATGCTCCATTTTTCAAAGAGTATTGGTTTCCGTTTACTTCCTGAAAGAACTCAATCATTAAAAAATAAAGATCGGTTCCTGTTCCTTGAGGAGTTGCTAACGGAGTCAATACAACGTTTGTAGATGTAACATCAATTGGAAGGTTGATTGTGTTGGTTTCTTGCACATCTGTTTCTCCAGTTGCGAAGTCAACTTTTGCCCAGGCACCGCGAATTGAAATATGCGTTGCTCCAGGGGTAGAACTTACATCGTTGATCGGAACTAAATCCGCTAATGTAATTTCACCTGTGTTGACATCTACTGCAAATGGGTTGTAGAGAATAGAACCTAAAACTGCTTTGTTGTTGAAGTTAAATCCTTTCAACAATGCTTTTGCTGATGGAATTGAAATTCCAACACCAACGTTTCGTTGTCCACGTGCACTCGTTCCATCTAAGTTTTTGATTTGCGTCATTAATTTAGTTAAACGAGATACCACTCTTGGATCCGAAGCACTTGCCATCATTGTTCGAACTGAATCACGCAACAATTTCCCAGAACTTGCAGATGAACCAAACTCAGCTCCGTTCTCTCGGGTACGTGCAAACGCAGGATCATTTTTAATTCTGTCTGCTTCCACACCACCTTTTTCACGTGCTAAAAAACCGTCTTTTGACTTGTAGAAAGAAAGGTCTCCAATCTTTCCAGTCAATTTGATAATTCCTTTTTGTCTTGCCATGATACATGTCGTTATCCATTAAAAGCCACTTTCGTAGGTAGGCCATTTCACCTGTCGACATGACAAATGTTTGACTTTGATTTCTTGAAACAAAATTTGGACTTCCGCTTAATAAACTATGTGCCGTTTTGTACTGAAATAGCCTATTGAGGTATGGAGTAGGGTGCTTAACTTTGGAAAGAGAAAGCACGGCTTTCGAAGACCAAGCGTTAGCGCAGGGAAAAGCAAGTTATCCCTATGGATAAAGTATAGATAGTGTATGAAAAGAGTAGTTATTTACCCAAAAGACATTATGATAATCACCGGTAAAAGTGAACGATATTCACGTTACCTCATCCAACGCATAAAAAAACACCTGGGGAAAGAAGATCATCAGGTGGTTTCTATAAATGAATTTTGTGAATATATGGGGTTGGATGAAGAAATTGTAGAACTTTCCATTTACGATTAGAATATTAACTTTTTTTAATCCTAATAAGTGATACATTTGCAATATAAAATGTACATTACATTCTAATGAAAATAAAATCTCAAGATAACACAGATACATGGCTAGCAATTTTACTAGGTGTATTGGCTATTTTTTTGGTTAAGTCTATTTTTGAAAATGACGATAGTAAAATCGTATCTAAGAAAGGACGTAAATTTCTTTCTGATGAAGACAAGATGAGTGAGATTAATGGAAAAATTAATAGCTCGGAAGCATCGAATCACCATGAGGAGGTAGTAGTCTAAATTTGACAATTGAAAAATGGACGTTTCACTGGGCTTTATTGTTATTCTATTTTTAGTGCTTTTCCCTGGTCTATTATTTAGAAGACTCTATTATTACGGTGAATTTTCAAAACAATTCAATGCTGGTTTAAACTTAATAAGCTTAATTTCTATTTCAATAATTCCTGGAATATTGATACTGGTTTTGGTATTTATTTTTTATGATACGTTTATTACAAAAGTAGATATTGAAAATATTGTTGCTGTCTCTTATACACATCTGACGCTGCCGACG
>CAJXRM010000142.1 GCA_913059205.1 uncultured Flavobacteriales bacterium | reverse complement strand
TCTGCCTGTCTCGTGGGCTCGGAGATGTGTATAAGAGACAGGCTTTCCACTTTATCGAAAAACGATTTCACTAAAGGCGTTTCTTCTTTCGTTTCTAGCCATTCAAATAAAAATTGAAACATGCGTGAACCGGAACCTGAAGCCGGAATAAAAAACACTGGTTTTGGATTAGAAGAATCAAATTCTTTTAATGCTTGTAGCCTTTGGTCATCATTCAATACCAAAATTCCACTTCCA
This sequence comes from uncultured Flavobacteriales bacterium, assembly GCA_913059205.1. GTDB lineage: Bacteria > Bacteroidota > Bacteroidia > Flavobacteriales_D > Crocinitomicaceae > UBA4466. Next base: position 3,584 of record CAJXRM010000142.1, on the reverse strand, counting down.
GGTGTACAAGCAGCTGATAATTTGACTTTACAATCACTTGAAAACACTTGTTTTTTTTGAAGAATCATTTCTTCATTCAATTCTTTCGGCATTTATATTAGAAGATTGTTTATTTTAAACCCGTGAATATAGGTTTCGAATATATAAAATATAGATGGAACGCAAAAGGAAGACATGGAATTCATTCGCCTTTTGTGTTTGACCTTATGGACAAATGTCTCAAAATTCAATTCTCAAAGGAGGACAATGAAGAATTAAACGACTTATTTACAGCGCTTAAGACAGATTCAAGATCAATTGAAATTGAAGACTTTGGTGCTGGCTCTAAAAAGCTATCGAACCTTCGACCCATCCCAAAAATATTCAAAACAAGTTCTTCCAAAGGAAAATACGGAAAACTGCTCTACCAATTGGCACGATTTCATCAATTCAAAAACGTTTTAGAGTTTGGAACATCATTGGGAGTTGGGACTTGCTATTTACAACTTGGCAGCCCTGAAGCTAAAATCACTACGGTTGAAGCGTGTAAAAATACACGAGAAATTGCGCTCGAAAGCTTTAAAATGTTGGAATTAAAAAACATCGAAAGCATCAGAAGTACCTTCGATGAATTTTTGGCTCAAAAACGAGAAACGAAGTACGATTTAATTTACATCGACGGTCACCATGACGGAGACGCGCTGCTTCGCTATTTAAATGAATTGAAAGAAAACAAACACGATGAAACCATTTTTATTTTGGATGATATTCGTTGGAGTAAATCGATGTTTAAGGCGTGGAACTCTGTTATCGCAAGTGAAGAATACCATGTAACTCTTGATTTCTTTCGTTTTGGAATTGCCATTCCAAGAAAACATCAAGTTAAAGAGCATTTTACGCTGAAATTATAAATGCGTTGACTTCGGCACCGCTCAGTCAACACATTCAATTTAAAAAGTAGCTGTCAACAAATCCAATAAATCCGAAGTTTCTTGAGCTGATTGACCAAAAGCAATCGTTTTATCTGAATCACCCATGAAAATTCCATCCGGATGCGTTGAACTTCCCTCTGTTTTTTCATCTTCTGAAACTATAGCTGAGAAAACCAATTCATCAGCAAAACCAGGTGCAGAAGAACGTTCAGCAAATACAAGAGTTGATGTAGGCGTTTCTGCCTCTTGCAATTCGTCGTGTTCTTGTTCATTTTCAGCAGCTGAAATAGGATTCTCGTTCGTTTGAGCTTCTTCAGATTCGGCCGTTTCAACCACTGGCTTTTCTTCTTGCTTCTTTTCTACAATTGCAAGTTGCTTATCTTCCATTTTTAGGTTTGAGTTAAAAAATGGAAAAACCATCCAAAAAAGTAAGAAAGCCGCTGCAATTTGAACCAACGGTTGACGATAAACTGGCTTATGCTTTGGAACAATTACGGTAAAAACAGAATTGTACCAAATTGGGGTCGCTTTGGGATAGGTTTGTGCAAACAAACTATCCAATGATTCTTTTGTTTTTGGTTCAGGCGTAATTGGTTCAACAACAATACGATCAACTTGCAACAACATTGCTTTTGTAGCATTGAACTCTTCTTCGGTAGCACAAACCTCTGCCAATTCAGCTCGTTCAGCCGAGTTCAATTCAATGAACTCTTTTTCTTTTATAATATCTAAATAGTCCCTTTCCATCATTCTCGATTTAAAATTGGATCAAAATCTTTCAAACTTTCTGCTAAATACTTGGTTGCGTAGAACAAACGTGACTTCACTGTTCCATCGCTCAATTCCAAAACTTCAGCAATTTCCTTTATCGATAACCCATCAATATGTCGCAGCTTAAACGCCTCACTGTGTTTATCGTCCAACGCTGCTAAACTCGTTTCAAATTCACTTCTAAATTGTACATCCTGCACTTCGTGTAAAACATTGGTGTTGACATCATTCACTGCATACGAGCTATCCAATCCATTTGAAGTGTTCTTGCGCACTTCTTGCTTCTTATATTCGTTTTTTACCATATTATTGGCCACAGAATACATCCATGTTTTAAAACTTCGTGTAGGATCAAAAGATTCAGGTTTTCGAATAATTTTCGCAAATAAATCGTGCATAAAGTCCTCTGCCTTTTCTCGGTCTTTCCACATCAATCTAAAAAAGAAGCTAACGAGTGGTCCTGAATAACGCTGGTACAATTCATCAAACGCGCGCTTATCCCCCTTAGAGATAGAGATCATTATTTCCTCATCGGATAATTTATGATATGGCGTTTTTATCAATCGCATTTAGCTTCTAGCACAATTTAATATGCACTTTTCATCTTTTGTACCTGCTGGTATTTATTGGATTGCGCACCAATTTTATCAATTGCACCATCCATTTCTTTTACTTTTTCTTTTTTGCCAGTTTGTCCGTATACTTTTCGCATTTGAAAAAGCATTGGTAAATAGTTTGATAAAAGCGCCCTGCCCTTATCATCCAACGCATCATCTACCAAACTTTTCTTCAATTCATTGTTCCACAAAGCTTCATTTCTCCAGAAATTATCAAAAGAACTGGTTTTGTACTCAAAAACCAGTCCAGTAAGATAAACTGAAGAAAGGATCGGTTTAAAGTAATCTTTAGGGGCCGTTAATGAAATACTAATATTCTCAGAAGCGTTCATAGAACAAAATTGACTTAAAAAGGAAACATCAATAATTTCAGCATTGGGGAGATTAAATCCTTTTGTTTTCAATTCACTTCTGTATTTCTCACTTTGCATTAAATCAAGTGATAAAATTTGAACATCTTTTCGAATTCCGTTTTTGATTTGTGCGTACCAAACACCGTATGTATCGTCAAATCCGTGCGTAATCAATACGCCGTTTGTTGGAACCGAGCGTAAAACATCTTCCGCGTACAAAACGACACTTTTTGTAAGTCGCTTGTTTTCAATTAATTTATCTAAATAATTCAGCGCTTCAGTTGTTGAATTATTGATCATGTGATAAGCAACTAATTGTACTTGAACATCTGCATTGTTCGGTTTCAACTTTTCTGCTGCAGCCAAATGTGAATATAAGTCTGTATTGTAATTCCCTGATGTGTATTTAAAATAATGGTACTCAAAAGATTGTGGCGCATTCATTTCAAAGTATGAAACCGTTCCATCCATCTGACTTTGTTGAGCTGGAGTTGGCGATCGCTGCTGAGTTTGAGATTGAGATTGGACTTTATAATATCCAAAATTTTCTGATTCGGCTTGAATTGTTTGTTGTCTAGTTGAAATTCCTCCTGAGTTTATTGCTGGAGCTTCTGTTGATTTGTAAACTTCCTTTTTTGAAACTTTTTTTGATTGGATTGACTCATTATTCTTACTGCGATAATCATCACTATTTCTTTCGTTTCTTAAGGATTCTTTTTCCTCTAAAACATCAATTATACCATCGTTTCTATCAATAGAATCTTTTTTTGGAGCAGTTGGTGTATTTTCGGCTTGTGCCAATGAAACCTCACAAATTCCGAAAAACAGTAAAATAATAAAATAACGCATGTTAATTTTTTTTCTCTGTACAGCTCTAATTATAAAGCTGTCTCTTATACACATCTGACGCTGCCGACGATCTACTCTGTGTA
>CAJXRM010000141.1 GCA_913059205.1 uncultured Flavobacteriales bacterium | reverse complement strand
GATTTCTGCCTGTCTCGTGGGCTCGGAGATGTGTATAAGAGACAGATCTGGCGGTGGCGGCTCAAGTCTGGTTCCAGCTGGAGCTGGAAGTGGCTGTACACCTGGGGCAAACAATGGCCCTGGATCTATATCTATAACATATAATTCTGCCGCGGCAGCATCTAATACAGGCCCATATTGTGAAGATGGAACAATTCAATTAAATGGATTTGCAACTCCAGGCTCAACTTACGCATGGACTGGACCTAATGGATTTACTTCAAGTGCTCAAAATCCGACTATCCCATCTGCGACAGTTGCAAATGGTGGCACATACAGCTTGACAGTAAGCGGTGGTGGATGTAACGGCTCAGTAACAACTGACGTTGTTGTTGTTGCGAAACCAACCCCGAATGCCGGTCCGGATCAGTATTTATGCCTTGGAACACCAATTCCTTTATCAGGAACCATAAGTGTGCCAGGGAATACGTACCAATGGTCATATGTCGCTCCTGGTATAGCGCCAGCACCAGTTGTAACTTATGCACCTAACGCGAACAATCTCTCTCCTACGGTAACTGTAAATCAAGTTGGCAATTATTATTTTATTTTAAGAGAACAAAATACATTGTGCCCAATTCAACGTGATACAGTTATGATTTCGGTTTCAGATTTATCGATTTCTGCAACATTTGTTGAACCTTCGTGTGGAGGCTATTCTGACGGATCAATTACAATAAATGCGCCTGGAGCTGTTGAGTATTCTTATGATGGAGGTGCAAACTGGGTACCGAATGCGACTCAAGGAGGATTTAACGCAGGTACTTATAATGTATGTGGAAGAACCGCTTTGGGATGCCAAAAATGTGTAAATGTTACTATAACTGACCCTATTCCAATTGTGGTATCAGTGAGTAATGACACTTTAATTTGCCAAAATGGAACAGGATATCTTTCAGCAAGTGCAACTGGAGGTAATACGTACTTGTATCACTGGGATTTTACAGGAAGCACACTTGCAAATCAATCGGTTAATCCAATTGTGGATACCTATTATTCAGTTTATGCTGAAAGTGAAAACGGTTGTTTTTCTACGTCTGATTCAATATATGTAACAGTTCGAGCTCCTTTGACAGGTATGATTACTTTAGGAGATACCGTTTGTCCAACTTACAGCTCAGACCTTTCGGCCTCAGTTGTTGGAGGAATTGGGGTTCCTTACACTTTTGTTTGGTCTAGTGGAGATACTCAGACAGGTCCCAATAATCATATGATAACTGTAACTCCACCAAATACTACTAACTATACGGTCACAGTAACGGACGAATGTGAATCGACACCATTAGTCATGAATGTGACTGTACGAGTTGCACCTTTACCGAATCCAACGTACTTGGTATTGAATCCATTTCAATGTGAACCAGCGATATTTGATATTGTAAACACTACTGATAGTATTATGAGTCAAAATATTTACTGGTTAGTTGATGGAGAACAAGAATTTTTTAATCTTGATACCATCCAAACTCTTGAATTCTGGGGAGGACAATATGATATTCAAATGATAGCAACTTCATATGAAGGATGTGTTGATTCAGTGACAATTACGAATGCACTTCATGTTGAGTATGTTCCTGAAGCGAATTTTAATTTTTCACCAAGTCCTGTTACAATGTATAACACGAATGTATTTATGCAAAATCAATCGTACAATGCTGTAACATTTAATTGGTATTTTGATGGAGCTTTTCCTTTAACGTCGTCTCAAGAACACGTGCAGGTTCATTATCCAGAAGGAATAACAGGTGATTATGAGGTAACATTAATTGTTGCATCTGCACTTGGCTGTACAGATACAATTACTAAGATAGTATCGGTGCAACCTGAAGTGATAATTTACGCACCTAACTCGTTTACTCCCGATGGAGATGCCTTTAATCAAACATGGAAAGTTGAAATGGAAGGAATTGATCCATATAATTTTGAATTATTGATTATGAATCGATGGGGTGAAATAGTATGGGAATCTCATGATTTAAGTGTTGGTTGGGACGGAACGTTCAATGGGCGTCCTGTACAAGCTGGAACATACATATGGACAATTCAAACTAAGAATACCAATGATGATGGAAAACTTAGATTTAACGGTCATTTGAACATTCTACGTTAATAAAAACTATTAATTGATTTAAAGCGCTTTGTCACAAGACAAAGCGCTTTTTCTTTTTATTTTTGTCAAAAAAATATTTTTGAAATGGAAATTCAGATGTTTAAAGAACAAATTTTGGAGGGAATTCCTTCATTTATTCCAGCTAAAAGGGAAGAAGAGAGTGGTATTAATCATGCTCCAAAAAGGAAACAAATATTATCTGAAGAAGAACGTAAATTGGCACTTCAAAATGCTTTGAGATATTTTCCAAAGGAGCAACATCATGAGTTGGCTGGGGAATTTTTGGAGGAATTAAATACTTTAGGTAGAATTTACATGTTACGTTATCGACCTGATTATAAGATGTATGCTCGACCAATTTCAGAATACCCAGGTAAATCTGAACAAGCAAAAGCAATCATGCTGATGATTCAAAACAATTTGGATTATGCAGTAGCACAGCACCCACATGAATTGATTACCTATGGAGGAAATGGAGCGGTTTTTCAAAATTGGATACAATATCGCTTAACAATGAAGTATCTTGCCGAAATGTCGGATGAACAAACGCTTGTTATGTACTCTGGACATCCAATGGGCTTGTTTCCATCGCACAAAGATGCTCCAAGAGTAGTAGTTACAAATGGTATGATGATTCCGAATTATTCACAACCGGATGATTGGGAAAAATTTAATGCACTTGGTGTTACTCAATATGGACAAATGACAGCTGGATCATATATGTATATTGGACCACAGGGAATTGTTCACGGAACTACAATAACTGTTTTAAACGGATTTAGAAAAATCAACAAAAAACCTGCTGGATCTTTATTTGTAACATCTGGCTTAGGCGGAATGAGTGGGGCACAGCCAAAAGCAGGAACAATTGCCGGTTGCATTACAGTTTGTGCTGATGTAAATCCAAAAATTACAAAAATTAGACATGAACAAGGTTGGGTAAATGAGATTATTGAAGACTTAGATGAATTAGTTACTCGTGTTAGAATTGCACAGCAAAGTAAAGAGATTGTTTCAATTGCTTATTTAGGTAATGTTGTTGACGTGTGGGAAAAATTTGACAATGAGAACATTCATATCGACTTAGGCTCTGATCAAACTTCACTACACAATCCTTGGGCAGGCGGATATTATCCAATTGGAATCTCATTTGATGACGCGAATGAACTAATGGCCAATAACCCTGAAGAGTTTAAAAAACAAGTGCAACAAACACTTGTTCGTCACACTGAAATGATTAATAGACATACAGCGAAAGGAACCTATTTTTTTGATTATGGCAATGCGTTTTTGTTAGAAGCATCTCGCGCCGGGGCTGATATTATGGCTGAAAACGGAATTGATTTTAAGTATCCTTCATATGTTCAAGATATTATGGGGCCAATGTGTTTTGATTATGGTTTTGGACCGTTCAGATGGGTGTGCGCTTCGGGTGACCCTGAGGATTTAAAAAAGACGGATTCAATAGCATGTGAAGTATTGGAAGAAATAATGAAAAATAGTCCAGTGGAAATTCAGCAACAAATGGCTGATAATATACAGTGGATTAAAGGTGCTCAAGAAAACAAATTGGTGGTTGGCTCACAAGCTAGAATTTTGTACGCTGATGCGGAAGGAAGAATGAAAATTGCAAAGGCGTTTAATGATTCAATTGCAGCAAAAAAAATCGGACCAGTTGTTCTGGGAAGAGATCATCACGATGTTTCAGGAACAGATTCACCGTATAGAGAAACGTCAAACTGTCTCTTATACACATCTCCGAGCCCACGAGACAGGCAGAAA
>CAJXRM010000140.1 GCA_913059205.1 uncultured Flavobacteriales bacterium | reverse complement strand
TGGGCTCGGAGATGTGTATAAGAGACAGGTATTGTTTCATATCATTTCCTGTGTCACCCAACTGACGACCTGTTTTGGAAACAAATAAATTATTGCTAACTGATCCATTGTCAAAATCTACCCAAGAAACGGAAGCATTGTTGTATTGAAATAATCCTTCACACAGCACAATCATTCCATTGTCAAGATTTTCCGCAATTGTAGGATTTTTTGGTTCGTCCTTTTTACACGAAACCGCCAAAATCAATATAAATACGAAACTAATTAAACGCATAACTAAGTGAGATTAAGTAATTAATTCCTGGCATTGCATACGAGCGAATGTAAGCGTAGGAATTATTAAAGATATTTTTGACATTCAACTGTAGTTGAAGCGAATGGACGTTTCTTATTTCAAATTGGTGAAAAAGACTAAAATCTGCTGTGACAAAACCTTCAATTTTATTTGCTTCAACATTTTCATTTAATGCATAGCGCCCCGAAACGAAGTTTGAACTAATCCTAATTCCTGTTTTCCTGAAATAAACCGCGAGATCCAAATTTGCCGTATGCAAAGGAATATACGCTATCTGATCACCGTAGGTTGGACTGTTTCGATCTGTTACATCAATTGTTTTTTGGAAGGAATAATTTGCATCTGAACTCAATTTCCACTTTGTGTTGAACTGCCAATTAAATGAGAGTACACCCTCAGTACCGAAGACATCTGTTTTTCCAACATTTTGCATGGACCAAACAAATAAGTTTTTTGTTGGTATTGCAACAATTTTATTATCAACTCTATTGTAAAAAGTATTCGCTTTTAACTTCACTTTAATCCTTTTATTTCCATGAAGAAAAGCAAGTCCGGCATTAAACTGATGTGCATCTTCTGGTTCCAAGGTATTATTACCGATGTTATTGTAATACAATTCGTTGAACGTTGGCATTCGAAAGGAATTACGGTACCAAATTTCATAAATCAACTTATTTTTGAGAGGATTTCCAGTGATGGACACAAATGGGTTGACTCGAAATCGATCTTTTGCTCGAATTCCGTTGTTGTTTTTCTCATGCACATATTGCGATGAAGCGCTCACTTCAAACTTTATTTTATTCAACTTTAACCGAGAACCAATTAATCCATAATTGTGTATCCGAACAGGCAAAGCGAAAGTAGAATCATTGGTCTTTAAATCGGATACAATTACTTCCATCCCACCAAACAGCTCCCATCTATTTGAAAATTCGTGATTCATCGAAACTCCACCTGTTAAGCTACGGTTTTTATAGTCCACGTCAATTTTGCCTGCAGAATTAAAATACGTTGGATCAAAATAATTCATTGAACTTTGTGATGCACTGACATATCCTCTTAATTTAAACTTCGTTCGAACGTGAACAATATCTGCAAAAATCAAATCAGTATTTGTTGACAAACGTTCATCTTGGGTTTGATTGTAGAAAATCACCGCCCCCGGCAAACCCTGATTGATATTTGTTTTTTTATAGCCTATTCGCGTAGCAATTTTAGAATTTTTAAATCCAACCGTTCCTCCAAAATTATAGTCTTGATAATCGTTATTCTGTCGAATTTCATTTACTTTCAAATTCCCATTTTGAAAAGAGTATGGATAATTCCCATCCGCATCGCGATAAGTCCCAAAAGCACTAAACATCCACTTATTTGGTGAGAACTTCACACCAACATAAGCGTTTTTTTGATTGAATGAACCGTATTTTATAATAGAGCGAACTTTTAGTTTTTTAGTGGTAAAAGAATTTTCAAAGGTTTCGATAATAAAACTACTTCCTCCTACTTGTGATGAAACAGGTTGAATAAAACTGAAAGAAGTTCCCACAACACTAACGAAATTGGCAATGTTTTCCGCTTGAATTTGACCTAGGTTTACTTGTCCAGTTTGGTTATTCGTCAGCGAAAATCCATCAGAGACAATTGCACTGTGATTAGCGCCAAGTCCACGCATAGACACGGTTTTCAATCCACCTAATCCACCGTATGATTTTAAGCTAACTCCTGCAAATTTACGAATGAGTTCACCTGCATCTTCAGCCGCTATTTCTTGAATATCCTTAGCGATTAACTCGTTCGAATTGACTTTTAAATCAGGCACAAAGCTTACTTCCATCATCTCAATTAATTGAGTTGAATCCTTCTGAGCAAAACAATTTGCAGAGATTAAAAGTGCTATACAGACACGAGAGAACATAAATTGGGGAGCGAACTCCCCTTTTTAAGATTATTTAATGATTTTTCGAGTCGCTAATCCTTGATCATTTCGCAATTCAACGAAATATTCTCCAGAATTTAAGCTTGAACAATCAATTATCGATAATTCATTGTGTTGACGCGTGTCGATAATTTTACCATTCATGTCCTTTAAAGTTAAGACACCATGTTCTCCTTCGACAGTTAACTTTTCGTTTACTGGGTTCGGGAAAGTGCGTACGTTCGACAATTGATTTTCTTCAATCCCAACAATGTAAGAGTACTGAATATCGTCTATTGCAAAATAAGCCGGAGTATTCATACCAAACCCACCATTATCAGAGGATTCAAAACGAAAACTTACTTTTGCTGTAGAAAATCCAAATTGAATTATGTCAATGTAATTCCAGTCTGCAATTATATAATCTTGCGTATTATCCGAAAAGCGATAATCTGCTAGATAAAACTCAACCGAATCTTTTGTGTTTCCGCCAAAATCTTCTGCGATTATCCAAACTTTAAAGAAATCTTCTCCATTCGTTCCATCTGGATTACCGTCTGCACCATTAACAGATCCAAACTGTTTTCCAAAAGAATCACCATTCAGCATAGATAGTGCAGCATAGGTTGAATTCGTGATGTAAAAACCATCTATTTGTAACTGGTCATTTGACGTTGTAATATCACCACTACCGTAACATACACCATATTGTGAGGACGCCCGTCCTGCTCCAGTATAAGAGCTATACATATTTGTATATCCTTCCGTTGTCACATCCGTTGTGTTGGAAAAAGCAAATCCAGAACTCCAATACCCTGAATAAGTATTCGATAGAGTTAATTCGGTGTTACTAAAATTTGAACTTCCGCTGGATCCATTGTCATAGCTTTCGGAAGCTAAAATTGGGTTTTCAAAATCAAACACAAGTTGTGCATTACTGTTTGCTCCTAAGAAAAGAGCTGTTGTTAATACGTAAATTTTCTTCATCGTAAAAAATTATTAATTAATAAAATAGTTAAACGTTGAAGAAATCAGTTAAGAGAAATGGCATATGCCTGCAGACAAATACTAAATCCGACTTTAATCTGAAGTCTTCTTTAAAAAATGACTTGGGCAAGTATTCTGACTTATACCTTATCCGTTTCGCCTTCCCATCCTTATTTTCGGGACAGTGGCAATATTGAAGCGGACTTTAAGTACTTACAGCTGCAGTTACAGTTCTGGATTCACACCAGATTCCTTATTATTCACTAAGTGAACCAAAGTCGGTACAAATGTACTAGAATAAATGGAATAATTAATTTTTATCCAATTTGTAAGTGTACTGCAGCATAATGGTACGAGGCTGTTCTATTTTTAGTGGACGTAACGAGTATGTTTTATTAGCTACATTGGCACTTATCAGCGCAACCTTGTGTTTTTCATTGATATTACATGAAATTCGAGCATCAAAAATCCAATTTCCATGACGATGTGAATTATAGAAGTCCATGTATTCAATATTTTGAATATAAGATAATCCTTCCGTGAACTCCTCAAAATCTTGAATTACAATATCCATATTCTCTATTTTACTAAAGTACTTCACGCTACCTCCAATACTAAACTTTTTAAAGAAAGTAAATTCAATATCTCCTTTAACGTTATGTAAAAAGCGGTATTTCAAAATGCGCTTTTCTGGGTTTAATGAAGTGGTATTATAACTATATTCCTTTCCATAATACACTGAATCTACACCGTACACAAAATCGGGAGTCAAAGTGGTGGGTAAAATATAATTACTGTCTCTTATACACATCTCCGAGCCCACGAGACAGGCAGAAATCTC
>CAJXRM010000139.1 GCA_913059205.1 uncultured Flavobacteriales bacterium | reverse complement strand
TTTCTGCCTGTCTCGTGGGCTCGGAGATGTGTATAAGAGACAGGACCATTGGTTACCAGTAGCTGAACTAGATGTTAATGTCACCGATCCACCAGCACAGAAAGTTGTTGCACCACCTGCAGAAATTGTTGGCGTTGCAGGAATAGGATTGACTGTAACAGTTGTCGCAGCAGAAGCTGAAGATGAACAACCAGCAGTAGTAACAACAACAGTGTAATTACCTGCTGCTGATGCTACGTATGTTTGATTTGTTGCACCACCAATTGGAGTACCATTCAATGACCATTGGTTACCAGTAGCTGAACTTGATGTTAAAGTCACCGATCCACCAGTACAGAAAGTTGTTGCACCACCAGCCGAAATCGTTGGTGTTGCCGGAGTAGGGTTAACCGTAACACTTTGGATATCCGTATCAGCTCCACTGTTAATCGATAAACTAACTGAAGGACTTCCAGCAGTGTTGTAAGTTACAACATGAGGACCAACTCCGGTCGCGGTAGCTGGTGAAGCACCTGTTCCAAAATTCCAGTTCCAAGATGTTGCACCAGTTGATGCATCTGTAAATGTGATTGTTTGACCTTGACAAATTGTTGAAGGAGCAGCTGTAAAACTTGCGTTTACAGTCGAAACAACTCCAGTTAAATTGATGTTATCAATATATAAATATTGTCCCCACCCAGATATAGATCTAAAGTAAACATCTACTTTGCCAGAACCAACGAATGCAGATAAATCTACGGTTTCTTGCCTCCAAGTTGCTGGGGCAGTATAAGCTGCGGTTTGATCAGGGTCCGTTGCTAGAACAGTACTTGCTTTATCGTAAACAATATTGAATGTTTGTCCGCAATCATCAGAAACAACAACTTGTAATCTATCGTTATAAGTTGCGTCATATCTTGCGTAAGCAACATGAAATTGAAGTTGAGCAGAAGCTAATCCTGAGAAGTTGGCAGGAATCATAACTAAATCGTCAATGTTACCCGAAGTATTGTTCGTAAAATTATTTATCACAGCTGAATTACCTGCCGTTGGTGCGGTTCCTTGAGTTGTACTTCTAACCCATGTATCAGCCAAACCACCATTGTTAATTGTCCATCCAGCAGGAGGGAAGGCTGCACCAGTAAATCCTTGAGTAATAGGCAGAGCTGTACCTGTTCCTGCAATTACCGTAACATAGTTGGTTTTTATTTCAGAATCAGATCCAAAGGCATTTGTAACATCCAATTGCGCATTAAATGTTCCAGCTGTGTTATATGTAATTGTATGTGGTCCAACACCTGTTGCTGAGTTTGGAGTACCACTAGGGAATGACCATGTCCATCCAGAAGCTCCAGTTGAAGCATCGGTGTAAGTAATTGTACTTCCTTGGCAAATAGTTGTTGGATTGCCAGTAAAGTTTGCTACAGGAGGGGAAACACTACCGCTTCCGCTGATTTGGAAGTTGTATGTACCTTCGTCGCAATCATTAGTTCCAAAGGTAACAGTAGCCGTGAAAGGTCCAGCACCATCCGGAGTAAAATCAATTGAAAAAGTTGTTGAACCTCCAGCAGGTACAGTTGTTGTTCCGAAAGTTGAATTTAAAACAAATTGTGAAGCACCAGTTATAGTAATTGGTCCTGTCAAAATTAAATTACTTGTTCCAGGATTACTAACTGTAAACACGAAGTTAGTTGGCGAACCGAGTGGAGCAGCCCCAACATTTACAAAACCACCATCCAAAACATTTGTTGCGCCTTGTGCTAATTCGACCTCACCCGGAGTTACAGCATTGAATTGGAAGTTGTCTACATAAATATTTCCTCCGTTTCCAGCATTAGTTCCTCTGAAACGGAATTGAACAGTTTGAGAAGTTCCTGTTACATATGGAGTTAAATCGATTACAACGTTGTCCCAATCACCAGCAGCACTCGGTATCCAATATGAATTGGAAATTGTTGTGTTGGACTGAAGTCCAGTACCGTTTTGATCATATAATGTTGTAGTCCAAGTTGCACCACAATTCGTAGACATTTGAAGTCTCAAACGATCAGTTGAACCGGCAACTCTTCTTTGATATGCTTTATCAAATACCACTTGAGCAGAAGTAGCATTACACGGTAAAATAAAGAACGGTGTATATAAATACTCGTCTTGAGATGTTGCGTTACCGAAATTAGGCATCATGGCTGCATCATTTGGATAAGTACCATTACTTGAAGTACACGATTGGCCGATCCACTCATAGCAATCACTGTTTGGATTTACTACATTCCATCTCACATCAGGAACAAATGTACCTGATTCGAAATCTTGAGAGTAGTTTGGTTGAAAACCATTTGATACAGCAAATTGTAGTTCGGTTGTGTCGTAATCCGTATTTGGATCTATTACTCCATTAGGTAATGTTGAATACGCCTTAATTGTATGAACACCAAGAGTAGCGGTGAATGCAGGTAAATTGACGTTTGCCGTATTGTTTGGAGCGATATTCCCCGTCCAGTTAAACGTAGTAGCCGCACCTCCATCAATTCTATAGGAAATAGTTGCGGAAGTTAAGTTCGATGAACCTCTGTTTTTTAAGGTTACAGTAGGAGTCAATGAGCCAGCACAGTTGTCACCAGACGGATTAGTTATATTTGTTATTGATGCATCACTTACATTTGGTGGAATACAAGCACTTGAGGTAATTAATGATGCTCTGATTGGACTGTTTTCTAAAACAATTCGCATACGGGCCATTTGATCATATGTAAAAATGTTCATACAGGCATCGTCAGTGTAATCCATATAGTTTTGAACCATGTCAGCAGGGTCACCGTTTGGATCAACGCAACTATTCGTAGTTGGACAACCATAATTGGCTGCATCTGAAAGTGGTGTGTCAGCGCAATAATCGTCAACTCCGCAACCTCCGTCACCCCAAATGTGACGTAGTCCTAGCCAGTGACCAATTTCATGTGTTGCTGTTCTACCTTCATTGTAAGGTCCAGGTTGACCTGTTACAGATGATTTTCCAATACTTGAATAAAGCATAACAACTCCATCAGTTGTTGTACTTTGAGCAGCACAGCTCATTCCACCTAGAATTGTAGTTGGAAATTGAGCCCAACCTAAAAGTCCACCAGAAATATTTGCAGACCAGAAATTCATATAACTTGCAGGATCCCATCCGCCTAAATCTGTTCCAGTTGACCAAGGCTTGATCGTACCGTTAATAAAAGCTTGTGAATAGGGTGGAGCTCCCCAACCTTGGGCATTCCTGTTTACGCGATTTATACCATCTTCGCCAGCAGGGAAAGCAGTGCCATTTGGTCTTCTCTTTGCCAGGCAAAACTCAATTTTTGTATCAGCACCGTATGGATGTGTATTGTATCCAGGTGTTCCAGCAATTTTTCTAAAATCTTCGTTTAACACATCAATTTGAGATTGAATAGTAGCCGCGGAAAGGTTAGTACCTGTCCCAACAGCTTCCCCGTTGTGTATTACGTGTACCACAATTGGAATTTGGTAAACTCCGTTGATAATTAATTGAGTTTCACCTTTGCTTCTTTTTGCTTCAAGTTGTTTTGCTATCCAGTTTTCAAATTCTTCATTGGTTTGAAGATTTGGGTTATTTGCATGTCGAATTGAATCATCTTCGACAGTGTAACAACGGATTACTTGTTGAGCATTTGAATAAAAAGTACTCGAAAATAGTAGAGTTAGAAATAATAATAATGGCATTACGCTTAGCTTCAAGGCCATTGAAATGTGCTTAATCATAAGTTTAGTTTAACAGTTTAGCGTTCCTAAATTACATATTTTTTTAATTGAAAACAATATTTTTTTTTCATGTATCGATTAAAATGTTAATTATAATTATTGAGGAATATTTTCATTTTTTTTAAATGAAAATAGGCCATCCGAATGGATGGCCTATTTGGCGAGAAATTGGATTTCTTCCCGTAATTAATTTTGAATAATTCGCTCTCTATAGATACCTTTTGATGTTTTAATTTCAAAATTGTAAATACCATTTGAGAATGTATTCATATTAATTTGAATGTTATTATCAGAAATAGAATCTATCCTGTCTCTTATACACATCTGACGCTGCCGACGATCTACTCTGT
>CAJXRM010000138.1 GCA_913059205.1 uncultured Flavobacteriales bacterium | reverse complement strand
ACGAGATTTCTGCCTGTCTCGTGGGCTCGGAGATGTGTATAAGAGACAGGCGTCCTATTCATTTCACTTATTTCATCTGCTCAATTGAATGAATTAAAAAGTAGAGTCGAAACAATAATAAATGATAAAAACGCAACGGTTGGCTTTACAGTAATTGCAAATAATTTACAAGATACGTTGAGTGTGAACGGGACGAATCGTTCACCAATGCAAAGTGTCTATAAATTTCCTATTGCTTTGGCTGTTCTTGCAGAAATTGACAAAGGAAAATTTAAACTCAATCAAAAAATCAAGATCACGAAAAAAGAGTTGCTCCCTGATACCTGGAGTCCAATTAGAGAAGATTTTCCAAATGGTGGTGAGTTGACTATTGCCGAAATTATTAAGTACACGGTTGCAGGAAGTGATAACAATGGATGTGATATTTTGCTTCGATTGATTGGAGGTCCAAGAACTGTTGAAGCTTTTCTGATTAAAAATGACTGCCGAAATATTTCCATAAAGTTCAACGAAGAAACGATGCATAAGGATTGGAATGCTCAGTATCACAATGGTGCAACATCTAATAGCTTGACACAACTATTGATAAAAGCGTATCGAAATGATATTTCGCTATCGAAAGAAAATCACGCTTTTATCTGGAAGGCAATGGAAGAAACGACAACAGGACAAAAACGATTAAAAGCTCAACTTCCAGAGAATACCTATGTTGGACATAAGACTGGAACTTCAGGGACAAACGACAAAGGTTTATCCGCTGCAACCAATGATAT
Organism: uncultured Flavobacteriales bacterium; assembly: GCA_913059205.1. Classification (GTDB taxonomy): domain Bacteria; phylum Bacteroidota; class Bacteroidia; order Flavobacteriales_D; family Crocinitomicaceae; genus UBA4466. Next base: position 3,319 of record CAJXRM010000138.1, on the reverse strand, counting down.
TGGTGCAATTAAACTTCCAAACGATGAGGTGATTTTTATTAGTGTTCTGGTTTCTGAATCGAAAGAGGACAGTGAAACCAATGAAAAAATTATAGCTGATCTCTCAAAAGCCGTTTGGGATTATTATACAACGCAAAACTAGAATGAACTACAACAACAAACGTTTTCGACCAGTTCAGAATTCAGATAACGGAGAAACATCCGAAGAAACGATCTTCACCTACAAACAAAACGGTAACATTCTTACTTCAGAATACAGCGGTGGACAGATTAAAAAAGGACATTTGATTGGTTTGGTAGATGATGATGGCAACATTGAAATGCGCTATCATCAAGTCAATTCAAAAGGAGAATTAATGACAGGAGTTTGTAATTCTATACCTGAAATAATGGAGAACGGAAAGATACGATTGCACGAAGCCTGGAGATGGACTTCTGGCGATTGTTCAAAAGGGAGTTCTATCTTGTTAGAAATATAGGTTTTGAAGTAGGTTGACGGTATTGTTTTATGAGTAAAAGAATGTTTCGGTTTTAAACTGGAAAACAAAATGAGTGCCATTTTTCACAGTTCTTTTTAAGGATCCATCAAGTTGACTTGTAAGTGTGTCCAGTAATTCTAGACCGAAGGTTCCGTTTTTTTCTGGAGTTTTCCAAATCCCATTGTCTGAATAGTTAAATTCTGTAATATGAGCGTTTGAAGTCACCGAAATACTGATCTCACCTTGAATATTACTTTTAATGCCATGTTTGATTGAATTTGTAATCAGTTCATTGAAAATTAAAGATATGGGAACCATGCTTTTAACATCAACCTTTTTCAACTCCGATTGTATATTAATTTTTACATTTTCCCCTCCTTGCATACTTTCGCAAATGTCGGTTGATAAGTTTTTTAGATAACCCTCCAAGTTGATTTTTGCTAAATCATCGTTGGAATACATTTTCTCATGAATTAAAGCCATAGATCTGATTCTACCAATCGCCTCATTAAAATGTTTTTGTACTTCTTTACTTTCAGTTTCAAAAGACTGTAGTTTCAAAAGACTTGATATTATTTGTAAGTTGTTTTTCACACGATGGTGAATTTCTTTAAACATCACTTCATTCAGATCATTTTGATTTTTAATGATAATTTGCTTTTCTTGAAGGTCTTTGTTAATTCCTCGAACTTGATTCTCTGCAAACCTATTTGTATCTATAAAATAGTGAATAATATATCCTAAAATGAGAGATCCAATTATGGCGTTTATTCCTTGAAATGATTTAATGACAATAGTGTTATCTTGCATCAACAATATATTCGTGTCGAACGTGAAAAATATGTAGCAAATTAAAGATATTGTAAAGCTTACCAAACCAAAAGTTCCCCATTTCTTACCAAGAACAAAGTATGCAAAGATTACCTCAGTTATATACCAAACTAGATCAACTAAATGAATCATGTCTTGAACTAGAAATAGTTGAGAGGTACTTATAATTATAGCTAGGATTAGGAATAACTTTGCTGCCAATTCATATTTCCGAGTGGTTCTTAACACAACAACGACAGTGGTGCTAAAAATCAAAGCAACTAAAATGACAGGAAAATAAGTTGGAGCCATGAGAGTTGTTATTGCCATAAAGACTAGTACCGCATATAAAATGGCAATGTTGACCCTCCAAGTAAGTTTAAATCTCGCTTGATCATATAAATCATCATAGTCGCTCTTTGGTTGTTTAAAAAAGTTTAAAAAAGTTGACACAGGTAAAATTTTATGATTTACGACTCTATTAAATATTGGGAGCTCAAATCGGTCAAATATATGAAAAATCAAGTAAGTATAAGATTGGCTAAATACAAATGTGGTGAATTATAGATTATTAACGTTGAGCACCCGCCCCAAATAGCCGAGGAGCAGTCTTAGACGAAACAAAATCACGGTTATGTAAAAAGAATATTTCCTATCGCGTCGTTTGACGTAAATAGAATAGTTATGCATTTGCGAAATACGCAATTAACCCTGGTTTAGTTGCTCAATTCAGTTCTCTTGCGTTAGTTGTTGTGCGTAGTTTTGGTCTAAACTACAACGATTCATTAAATCACTTCACAATTAAAACAATCAATAAACACAAATATATTATGAGACATTTTCTTCTAGTATTCGCAATTTTTACTGGCTTTTTATCTTATTCTCAAAAAGACAGCATTGAACAAAACAAGTACAGATTTTTCATGGATGGAAATCCATTCTTTGCACTTTCTACAAGATCAAATAACCCAAGCTCCGTGTCTTTTGGAGCGGGAGCAACATTTAGAGCGGGAAATAACTGGTTTTTTAAAACTAAACGACATTATGGCGTTTTTCGTTTAACATGGTTGCGCATTGGTTTGCATGGCGGTGATGGTTCTGGATTTATTCTTGCTCCGGCAAATGTTGGAATTGGTCCGCGATTTTTAATCAACGACAAGGTGTCAATTGAACCAATGATTTCGGGAGGACTGTTAATGATAACAGATGACGTTATAGCCCCAACACTAGAGTTTAGTTATTTGGTTTTACCCGAGTTAAAAATAAATGTCAATTCATTTACTATTGGCGCAGAATATTCTTTCCGGGCAGAGAAGTCGAGTTCTGGAATGACGAGAGGATATTTACATTATGTTGGGTTTTCAATAGGTGGACGATTGAAAAAGATTGATTGAAGCTTAGATGATAAATGATCTTTGAATTGTTCACGGCAACAGGCCAACATTGAAGCATATTGTTCTCATTTTAATGAGAGATTGGAAACTGGAAAACAAACTATTCCGCTTTTACAGGTAACAAACCATCTCCGTATTCAAATTTAGGCTTATCGTATATTTTACGCTCCTTTTCCGTTCCATCTTCGTTGTAATAAATCCATTCACCTTCGGCAAATCCTCTAGTATAGTTGCCTTTGGAATGCAAGTTTCCATTTTTATAATAGTTGGCATATGGTCCGTGTTCAACACTATTTTCTAACATTCCTTGAGACATAATTGTGCCGTCTTCATAATAAAAGGTCCATTCTCCTTTTTTCTCATGTTCTACATAAGGTCCACGCTTGAAGTATTCTCCATTATCGTAAAAATGTTCCCACATTCCAGTTTTCTTACCCAGCTTATATGATCCTTTGATTAAAACAACGCCTTCTTCATTGTACTGCCAATATTCCCCCTCGCGTTTGCCATCCTTGTAGAATTCTTTTTGGCGTAATTTACCGCTATGGAAATACGATAAAAAATCTCCTTCGAAACCATTGTTTTTACACTGTCTCTTATACACATCTCCGAGCCCACGAGACAGGCAGAAATCTC
>CAJXRM010000137.1 GCA_913059205.1 uncultured Flavobacteriales bacterium | reverse complement strand
CGAGATTTCTGCCTGTCTCGTGGGCTCGGAGATGTGTATAAGAGACAGTTATTAGTCATTGCAATCTTATTTGCAAATTGTACCAAAGAAGATAAAGTTGTCGGATTAATTGCCGACAAAGCAATGGTCGTTTCTGCTCGTGTAGAAGCTTCACAAATTGGATCTGACATTCTTGCAAAAGGAGGAAATGCTTATGATGCAATGATTGCAACACAATTAGGTTTAGCTGTTGTGTATCCAGTTGCTGGAAACATTGGCGGCGGTGGATTTATGGTTTTTCGTCATCATGATGGAAAATCTGGCGCTTTAGATTTTAGAGAAAAAGCACCTTTATCTTCAGATAAAGACATGTATTTAGATGAAAAAGGAGAAGTAATTCCAGGTAAAAGTAGTTTTGGAGTTCATTCTTCTGGTGTTCCTGGTTCTGTTGCAGGAATCGTAGAAGTATATGAAAAATACGGAAGTTTACCATTTAAAGACTTAGTACAACCAGCAATCGATTTAGCCAGAAACGGTTTTAAAGTAACTAAAAAACAAGCCAGATCTTTAAACGGAACACGTAAACGTTTTGAAAAAGCAAATAATTATCAAATCTTATTTGATAAAGAATGGAAAGAAGGAGATTTGCTGCAACAAGAAGAATTAGCACAAACCTTAGAACGAATTAAAGATAAAGGAAGAGATGGCTTTTACAAAGGAAAAACTGCTGATTTAATTGTTGATTATCAAAAAGAATTAGGTGGAATCATCACACACGAAGATTTAGAAAAATATCAAGCAATTTGGCGTAAACCAATCGTATTTGATTACAAAGGATACAAGATTACTTCAATGACAATGCCAGCGAGTGGCGGAATTTGTTTAGCACAAATTTTAAAATCAGTTGAGCCTTATGACTTTTCAAAAATAGATCATAATTCAACAAAATACATTCAATTATTAACAGAAGCAGAAAGAAGATCGTATGCAGATAGAGCGCATTATTTAGGCGATATGGATTTTGTAAATGTACCAATTGATAGCTTAATTGCTCCAAAATATATTAGCGAAAGAATGCGTACTTTTTCATGGGAAAAAGCAACGAAATCTTCAGATGTTTCTCATGGAAAAGTGTTGGGTTATGAAAGTGATGAAACGACACACTACTCTATTATTGATCAGTTTGGAAATGCAGTTTCTGTAACCACAACATTAAATACTGGTTACGGATCTAAGGTATTGGTAAAAGGAGCTGGGTTTTTTTTGAATAATGAAATGGATGATTTTTCTGCGAAACCAGGAGTACCTAATGTATATGGCTTATTAGGTTCAACAGCAAATGCTATTGCTCCAGAAAAAAGAATGTTAAGTTCTATGACACCAACAATTGTAGAAAAAAACGGAAAATTAAAAATGGTAGTTGGAACTCCAGGTGGATCAACAATTATTACATCGGTTTTACAAAACATTTTAAATGTTGTAGAATATGATATGGGAATGCAAGAATCTGTAAATAAAGCACGTTTTCATCACCAATGGATGCCAGACAATATTAGAATGGAGCCAAACGGATTTGACAGTATTACCAAAGCAAATTTAAAGAAATTAGGATACGAAATCATAGAAAGAAATTCTTTAATTATTGGAAGAGTTGACGCTATTTTAGTATTGCCAAACGGAAAATTAGAAGGTGGTGCAGATCCTCGTGGAGATGATGCTGCTGTAGGATTTTAAAAACATTACAAATGCAAGTACAACCATTTCATTTAGCAATTCCAGTTAAGAATTTAGAATTGTGTAGAACATTTTATAGAGATATTTTACAATGTAAAGAAGGTAGAAGTTCTGAATCTTGGGTAGATTTTAATTTCTTTGGACATCAATTGGTCATTCATCAAAAAGACGGAATGTATAATGAAGAGCCTGTTACAAATCCCGTTGATGGTCACGATGTTCCCGTTCCGCATTTTGGCGTAGTTTTAACTTGGGATGACTGGCAAAATTTATCCAAAAAATTAACTGCTGCAAACACACAATTTGTAATAACACCAACAATTCGTTTTCAAGGAAAAGTTGGTGAACAAGCAACCATGTTTTTTACAGATCCTGAGAATAATGCGTTAGAATTTAAAGCTTTTAAAGACATGAGTCAGTTGTTTGCTAAATAATGCAATTAACAGAAACTCATATTGCAATTGCACTCGAAAAACCAATTCGACTACAAGAATATGCAGTTGGAATTTTTAAGACGATTCCGACTAAATCTGGAATTAAAAAAGCGATAAAAAAACAACTTGTTTTTGTAAATGGCAACCTTGCTTCTACTGCCCTATTCATTAATGGTGGAGAAATTATCGAGTTATTTTCTTTAGAAAATGAAAATGAATTCAAAAGATTAGATCTGGATTTAGAAGTACTTTTTGAAGACGATTACTTAGCCGTCATTTATAAACCAGCTGGGATTTTAGTGAGCGGAAATTCTTTTTCCACCATAGATAATGCCCTTGCTCAAAACTTAAAAAAGAGCAATCAAATTGATGCAGTTCGACCTCGACCTGTACATCGATTAGATTACCCAACAAGTGGATTATTATTGATTGGAAAAACAACTTCGTCTATTATTGCATTGAATAAATTGTTTGAGAACAAAGAGATTCAAAAAACATATCATGCAATTACAATTGGCAAAATGGAACAGAAAGGAGAAATTGATTTTCCTATTGATGATAAAAAAGCATTTACTGAGTTTGAAGTTTTAGCATCTGAAATATCTGAACGTTTTGGCTTCTTAAACTTAGTAAAATTAACTCCCAAAACTGGAAGAAAACATCAACTAAGAAAACATTTATTAGCAATTGGAAATCCTATTTTAGGCGATAAAGAATATTTTAAAAACGGACTTATTTTAAACGGAAAAGGATTGTATTTACATGCTTCAACTTTAGAATTTCCCCATCCGTTTACACAAGAAAGTATTTTAATTACAAATGAAAATCCTAAAAAATTTAAGAAGATTTTTCCTAAATAAGAATTAATATCTATTAAATACTTTTGATATGTCTTCATAAATCTGCAAATTTGAGTAAGCAAAAAACATACCATGACAAAAGCAGATTTAAAATCAAACGAATACAACCCATATTACGAAACGTACATTAGTCAAGTACCAAATGAAACTACATTAATTAGCGGTTTAGAGGAAGATAAAAAAATGGTGATTGATTTCTTTTCATCACTCCCAAAAGAAAAATTAGAATATCGTTATCAGCCAGAAAAATGGACAATAAAAGAATTATTGCAACACATTATTGATACCGAACGTATTTTCATGTATCGTTTGTTACGAATTGCAAGAAATGACAAAACTGCATTACCTGGTTATGAGCAAGATGATTATGTTACACCTTCTGAAGCAAATAACAAATCAATTGAAAAACTATTAGAAGAATTTTCTATAACAAGAATGTATTCATTGAATTTAATAGAAAGTATCTCTGATGAAAATTTAAAGAATTTAGGAACTGCAAGTGATTCGCCTGTATCTGCAAGGGCTTGTGGATTTATCCTTTTAGGACACAGTGTTTGGCATATTGATATTATTAAAGAAAGGTATTTATAATGTTAGAAATCAGACCAAATTGCGAACATTGCAACAAAGATTTGCCAAGCAATTCTATCGAGGCAATGATTTGCACTTTTGAATGTACATATTGTAAAACTTGTGCAATAGAAATTTTCAAAAATGTATGTCCGAGTTGTTCTGGAAACTTTGTTGAACGTCCAATTAGAACTTCAAAAATGGTGGAGAAATATCCTGCATCAACCAAAAGAGTTTTTGAGCCAAAGAACTTAGAAAAATCGAAGTTGAATTCAGAAAAAAACAATAATATTTTACCTCAAAATAGATAACCTATGATTACTTTTAAAACTGCAATTGCAACAGACGTTGAAATTCTTGCGCTTTTAAGTAGAGTAACCTATGTAGAATCTCATGGTCATTTTATTGATGATAAAAAGGATTTATTCAAATACTGTGAGCAAGCATATTCAATTAAAAAAACAGCTGAAGATTTAAATGATAAAAGCAACTTATTTTACATTGTTTATGTAGATGAATTACCAGTTGGTTATTCAAAAATTGTTTTAAACTACCCATTTGAAAACAAAACTTCAAACCCTGTCTCTTATACACATCTGACGCTGCCGACGATCTACTCTGTGTAG
>CAJXRM010000136.1 GCA_913059205.1 uncultured Flavobacteriales bacterium | reverse complement strand
AGCGTCAGATGTGTATAAGAGACAGATGTTTTGTTGTGAGTGATAATAATCTAAGGCATAATTTAATTCCCCTTTCGATTCTGCATGAACAACATACATAGTTTGTCCTTTTTCTAATAGAGTTCCTAATGGAGTGAAAAAATCTACTCCTGCAGCTTTGTTTTCTGGTGCTCCAGCGAGTTTTGCTAGTTTTGCCAGTTTTCTATTGTCAATGTTTGAGACAATGCCTTTATTTTCTGCTTTAATTTCATGTTGGTATTTCGCCAATTGTGGTTCTTTAAATCCTCCTTGAGCCAAGCAAATTGCTTTAAATTTATCAAAAGCCTTACCCGAAGTCAAAATATCTCTAGCTTTTTCATAACCTTGTCCTACTGCTATTTTACCCGAGAGTTCTAATAACTCACCTGCTAAAACAAGAGCTCGTTCTTTTAAATCTACTGGAGCATTTTCCTCATTATTTAGTACAGCTAAAATGTCTCGTGCTTCTAAGGCGGGACCTATTCCTCTTCCAACTGGTTGAGCCCCATCAGTAATAATAACTTTCATTTTTAAACCAATGGCATGAGCAACCTTTTCCATTTCTATTTTTAGTTGAACAGCATCTTCATTCCTTCTCACTTTGGCTGTTTCTCCAACAGGAATGTCTATAATCACATAATTAGAACCTGCTGCCACTTTTTTAGATAATACTGAAGCTATCAGTTGGCCTTCACTATCAATATCTAATGCTTTTTCTATGCGAATCAGCATATCATCGGCTGGACTTAATTGAGCTGTGCCACCCCAAACAATGCAACCTCCTTCCTGATTAACTACTCTTTTTATTTGTTCAGTTGTTAAATTTACTGGTGTGATAACCTCCATCGTATCCGCTGTTCCGGCAGGAGAAGTGATGGCTCTTGATGAAGTTTTGGGCATGGTTAATCCAAAGGCAGTTACAATAGAAACTACTATTGGTGTTGTTCTGTTGCCTGGCAATCCGCCAATACAATGTTTATCTACTACTATCTCTTTGTTCCAATTAATTTGCTGACCAGAATTAATCATCGCTTTTGTTAAGTTGATAATTTCATTGGTGTTTAAGCGATTTCCTGCACAAGCAGTGATAAAGGCAGAAAGATGTACATTGGAATAATTTCCTGCAACAATATCATTGATAATGCTCTCCAATTGCTCAGCAGTTAACTCATTACCATATATTTTAGACCTCACATAACTTAACGAAGCAATTGCATGAAAATGTGAAACCTGAAGCTGATCTCCACCTTTTACATTTAAGGCTTTAATACCACTTTCTGATAAGCTTATTTCTCCTGTACTCAATAATTCAGAGCGTATGATGTTGAGATTGGCAACAATTTGCTGGTCTCCATTGGCTACAACAATTCGAGTCAAGGCTTCAAAACCTTCAGACTTACATACATGGCAATCTTCTCGCATATAAACAATGTGCTCATGCTGAGTATTAATGCCTAATCGTTTAAATTTCAGCTCGTACATTTTTATATTTTGTTTAATTCTACAATGCTATATAACTCTGGAATTACACTATTCCATCCATAAATTTCTGTTACTTTTTCGCTAAAAACTTGTGCTGATTTTGCTTCACCATGAATGATAAATACTTTTTCTGGTGTGTTTTTTATTTCGCTCATCCAGTCTAACAGTTCTGCTTGATCAGCATGAGCTGATAATACTTGTAGATTTTCAATTTTTGCTTTAACAGAATAATACTTCCCATTAATTTTCACTTCTGTTGCTCCTTCTAATAATTTTCTTCCTCTTGTTCCTTCTGCTTGAAATCCTGCCAAAAGCAGCGTTGTTTCAGCTTTACCAATATACTGTTGTAAATAGGTTAATACTCTTCCTCCGGTTATCATTCCACTCCCTGCGACAACAATTTTAGGTCTCTTATTATCAATTACCTCCCATGTTTCTTTATACGATTTAACTATTTGAAAGATGTTGCACATTTTAGTACAATCTTCAATGGGTAATTTATGCCAATCTCTGTGCTTGTGAAATACTTCCAAGACATTGTTTCCCATTGGACTGTCCATAATCATTGGAATGTTCGGAATTGCATTGCTTTCTCTTAATTTCCATAATAAATACATTAAGGTTTGTGTTCTTTCTACTGCAAAACTTGGAATAATCAGTGTTCCTCCTCTCTCAACGGTTTCGTTAATAATGGTTTTTAATTTTTCTTCTAAATCATCTTTTGGATGAATTCTATCACCATAAGTACTTTCAATAAAAAGTACATCTGCCTTTTCTGGTTTTTTAGGAGCTCGCATCAGCAAGTCTTCTTTACGACCGATGTCTCCTGAGAAAACAAAGCGTTTTCCATAGATATCTAATTCAATGAAAGTAGCTCCTATAATATGCCCGTTGTACTGAAACCTTACTTTTATACTAGGATAAAGTGTTATCCATTCTCCCTCTGAAATTGGTTTAAAATGGTCTATTGCTTTTTCGGCATCTTTAATTGTGTAGAGAGGTTCAGCTGGAGAATGTTTCGAGAATCCTTCTTTATTTGCTTGTTCTGCATATTCCTCTTGTATTTTAGCACTATCTAATAAAATAATCTGAGCAATATCTAGCGTTGGAGCTGTCCCTTGGATACTTCCGTTAAATCCCATTTTAACCAGTCGAGGTAAGTAACCTGTATGATCCATGTGTCCATGCGTTAACAGAACCGTATCTATTTCAGTCACATCCACAGGTAAAAAATCCCAATTCTTTAATCGAAGTTCCTTTAAGCCTTGAAATAAGCCACAATCAATCAAAATTTTACGTTCTCCAGTATCAATTAAATACTTAGAACCTGTTACTGTTCCTGCTGCACCTAAAAAGTGAACTGTTATCTTATTATCATTTTCCATTTCTTCTATTTTTTTATTTGTTATTACATAACTCGTGTGTTTCACGCAATATTTTTTTTTGTCGTTTTTCACTTATCTCTAATGATTTTAACAGTTTCGGATGAAGAGTTAAATCTGTACATAATACAATATCTTTATCTAGTAACTTTTGCTTTTCATTTTTAGTAAGAGTCGTTAAACAAGTAATAGGATGAAGTCCTGACCGATCAATTCTTTCTTTAAGGCTGTTTTTTCTTGGATAATTCCAGCTCAATAAATATAACCCAGCACATATTCCATATTGAATAGCATCGCTTGAAAAACGTGTATTGGTAACCACCCATCCTTGATGAAATTTCGTACCATGTCCTGGTTGTTTCTCCCATTGTGCTTCTACATCCTTGAATCGAGATTGAATGTATAATGGGATTTTAACATTACAAAACCTTCCGGCATCACTATGGAATTTACATTCTATCATAAAATGTTGATTATTCTTTTGCGCAATTACATCAACTTCATGATTTACACAATGCCCTTTAACAATAACACCTACTTGAGTTTGAAAGCCTTCATAACTCAATATAGCTCCGATAAATTTTTCAAAAGGAAAACCAGTTGGGCCCAATTCCATAATGGCATTTTTTAATTTATAACGGGCGGCTGTTGATGGCTGTGAAGTTTTCCGTAATAAATCAAATGCTTTTTTGTAGATTTCTTTGGTAGTTATACCATCGTATAGAGATTTCTTTACTATTTCAATTACTTCCAAAATAACTACATCGCTTGCACCAGATCGTTCCAAAGAGTGTTTAAGTTTAGCCTCGCTAAACTCGTCCCTTTCACCGGTCATTTTCACTATTGATATTGCTTTGAGTCCCATTGAGTATATTTTTTTGATTTAACTACTTACTTGTTTATTCCTAAACTTATATTTGTTTTTTTTATAGACTTTTCAGCATTCTTTTCGATTCCGGTTAATGCTCTTATTGCATCAATTGTTTCTGGTATAACGATGGCTTGATTGTCCACGACATAAGCATAAAAGAGTTCATCTCCTACTACTTTCAGCATATCCTGCCAAAGGGCTACTTCATACATATCTCCATAAGGACGACCTTTGGCTAGCATCCATTCTTTAATCGTATTATTGGCGGTAAGTCCATCTTCATAATTGATAAGTAGTATTCTTGACGAAGATTTAAAAGCAACCAGTACTTCTTCTTTGCTCGCTTTTTTTGTTAGCTGCACATTCCAATAATGTAAATGACTAAGTGTTTGGGGAACTTTTACTGCAGATGTAATTACGTCCAATTGGGGATCTACTGTTTTTGCATCTGGTCCTTGATGACTAGGTATTTCTGGCTCTGGAACAAGTGTATTCATAATACCTCCCAAATGACTTTCCCAAGGATCGGTTGCTCTTCGTAATAATGTACCTCTTGCTTTCTTAAGTAACCCAGCTTTTTTCAATGCGGTTAGTGTTCGAAGAATGGAAGTTGTATTACAAGAAACTACTCGTGTAGATTCTCTTCCGATAGCAGTCTCATAATTATTCTCAGCACTGAATGAGTGTCCCGTTACCTCATGCTTTTCCCCTCCATGAACAATAAATTTGAGATGCGCAGCTTTGTACTTTTGGATGTTTCCAGCGGCAATTTTCTTCGGGGTACAATCCACCACAATGTCAGCTTCGGAAATTAGTTCTTCAAGAGTACCTGCGGCTGGGATACCCGCTTCAAGCATTTGATTTTTATACATGTTATCAAATGCAAAAACAGAATAACCTTTTTCTATTGCCATTTTAATTCGCCAGTCTGAAACCACATCACATACCCCTATCAATATCATGTCATCTTGCAATATTATGGCATCTGCCACACGCTTTCCAATTACACCGTACCCGTTAACCTGTCTCTTATACACATCTGACGCTGCCGACGATCTACTCTGTGTAGAT
>CAJXRM010000135.1 GCA_913059205.1 uncultured Flavobacteriales bacterium | reverse complement strand
TCTACACAGAGTAGATCGTCGGCAGCGTCAGATGTGTATAAGAGACAGGGAATAATTAGAAATCTAAAAATCAGAAAATAACACGCTGAGTTAATATTTTTCAACGAAACAAACCACTTACGAACATTCGCTATAATTATCCAATCGAAAGCTGTAAATTCGAGTTTGCAAATAGCAAGCTCACAAAAAATGAAACAATACCAAGATTTACTTCGCCACATTCGCGACAACGGAACATTGAAAGAAGACCGCACAGGAACAGGAACAACCTCTGTTTTTGGGTATCAAATGCGTTTTGATTTATCGAAAGGTTTTCCATGCGTGACAACTAAAAAATTACACCTTCGCTCCATCATTATCGAACTGTTGTGGTTCCTTCAAGGAGATACGAACATTAAGTTTTTAACAGACAACAATGTTCGAATTTGGGATGAATGGGCGGATGAAAACGGAAATCTTGGCCCGGTTTATGGACATCAATGGCGTTCTTGGCCAGATGGAAATGGTGGCACAATTGACCAAATCACTAAATTGGTGGATCAAATCAAAAACAATCCTGATTCAAGAAGATTATTGGTTTCTGCATGGAACGTGGCAGATGTTGACAATATGGCTTTACCTCCATGTCACACCATGTTTCAATTTTATGTAGCAAATGGAAAATTGAGTTGTCAATTGTACCAACGAAGTGCAGACACGTTTTTAGGTGTTCCGTTTAACATCGCGTCGTACGCATTATTGACAATGATGTTGGCACAAGTATGCGATTTAGAAGTTGGCGATTTTATTCATACGTTTGGAGATGCTCACATTTATAGCAATCACATGGAACAAGTGGAATTGCAACTTTCTCGGGAGCCAAAGCCGTTGCCAACCATGGAAATTAATCCAGCTATTAAAGATATATTCTCTTTCAAATATGAAGATTTTAACCTTATCAATTACGACCCGCATCCGCACATCAAAGGTGCAGTGGCTGTTTAGTTTACTTTTTTTACTTTTCTCTTTCTTTTCTCTTTCACAAGAAAAGACAGTTTCTATGATCTTTGTAGGCGATGTTATGCAACACGATGGACAAATCGAAGCAGCCTATAATTCAACTACTGGAACGTATGACTATGAAGACGGTTTTAAATTTGTAAAACCGATTTTAAACGAATACGATATTCGAATCGCAAACTTGGAAGTTACTTTAGCTGGTAAACCCTACAAAGGCTATCCTCAATTTTCCGCACCAGATGAATTGGCAACAACACTTGTAACTTCTGGTTTTAACGTGATATTAACTTCGAACAATCATTCGTGCGATCGAGGTGATAAAGGAGTTGCGCGAACGCTAGATAAATTGGATGAACTAGGTGTAAAACACACAGGTACGTTTAGAAACAAAGCAGAACGCGATACGAATTATCCATTAATGATCGAAAAGAATGGTGTCAAAATAGCAATGTTAAACTACACCTACGGCACAAATGGATTAACCGTAAAAGCACCATTAATTGTTAATTATATTGATAGCAATGTGATTGCCGCAGATGTTGCAAAAGCTAAATCGCTCAAGGCGGATTATATTGTTTGCAATATGCATTGGGGAACGGAATACAAGCCACTACCTAATAGTTATCAGAAAAAATGGGAATCATATTGCTATGAACTTGGAGTGGATATGGTAATTGGGAATCATCCACATGTAATTCAACCGACCGAAAAAAAGAAAATCGGTAACGAAGAAAAACTAACTGTGTGGTCGCTTGGAAATTTTGTCTCAAATATGAGCATTCGCTATACCAGAGGAGGAATAATGGTTGGAGCACATATTACGAAAGAAAATGGGTCCACAAAATTGGGGGATGTTAATCATCACTTAGTGTACGTTTTAAAACGGCAAGAAGGAAAAACGAAACAATACTATATCCTACCTGATTTCAATTACAACGATTACCAATCTGATTTTATCTCTTCAGCAGAAAAAAGTAAAATGGATGAGTTTTTTAATGACAGCAGAGCGTTATATGCCGAGCATGCCATTGGAACTACTGAAAAGAGTGTGAAATCGGACTCCAAAACAGGTAAATTGTACCAAAAATTATTGAAAGAATATTTTGCGGTGAGAATTCACAACCCAAATTTCGATTTATTGTTAGATAAAAGTATTGGACACTATTTGCATCAAACGACATCAAGAGATGGAAAACGATATTTGCTTTCGGGAATTTGTGAGAACTACGATCAAGCGAAAGGAATTCGTCAATTTATTTTAGATTTAAAGTTCACGGATGATGTTTCTATCGTTAGAGTTACCCCGTCCGAAATAACCAAAATAGCAGAATGAAAGTTTCTTTAATTGTAGCGATGGACCTTGAAAAGGGAATAGGGAGAAACAATGATTTAATGTGGCATTTACCGGCCGACATGAAGTTTTTTAAAGAAACAACAACAAATCATATAGTTGTAATGGGTCGCAAAAATTACGATTCCATTCCATCAAAATATCGACCATTACCAAACCGTGTAAATGTCGTACTTACTAGAAATGTAGATTACCAAGCAGAAGGATGTTTAGTTTTCAATTCATTGGAAGCCTGCTTGGAATTTTTTAAAAATGAAGCAGAAAAAACTGTTTTCATTATAGGAGGTGGCGAAATCTACCGTAAAGCCTTAGAGTTAAATTGCATTGATGAAATGTACATTTCACATGTCAATAAAATGTATGGGGCTGACACCTTTTTCCCTGAATTCGATTTGAAAAAATGGAAGGTCGAAACCGTGTTTACGCATGAAAAAGACGAAAGAAACGAAGCAAGTTTCAGCGTTGTAAAATATAGCAAATCATAGGTTAAACTTTGACCTCAAAACATTGAACACTTAAAAAATGATAGTTTGTATTGCCGAAAAGCCTAGTGTTGCCAAAGATATCGCCGAAGTACTCGGAGCGAAACAACGCAATGATGGCTATTATGAAGGAAATGGCTATCAAATTACTTGGACATTCGGTCATTTGTGTACGTTGAAAGAACCTCATGATTACAAGGAAAATTGGAAATATTGGAAATTAGAGGATTTGCCAATTATTCCAGAAAATTTCGGTATTAAACTTATTGAAAACAAAGGAGTAGAAAAACAATTCAAAACGATAGAACGATTAGTTCAAAACTGTACTGAGGTTATAAATTGTGGGGATGCTGGACAAGAAGGAGAATTGATACAGCGATGGGTTTTGTTAAAGGCGAAATGCAAAGTTCCAATGCGTCGTTTATGGATTTCTTCTCTTACTGAAGAAGCAATAAAGGAGGGATTTGAAAAGCTTCAAGACGCAAAAAAGTACGATAATCTTTATTCAGCAGGTAGTGCTCGAGCAATTGGAGATTGGATGTTAGGAATAAATGGGACGCGATTATTCACAAAAAAATTCGGTCAAGGAAAATCTACTTTATCAATTGGGCGCGTTCAAACACCAACCCTGGCAATGATTGTTGAGCGGCAAAAAGAAATTGATGCGTTTATTTCTACTGAATATTGGGAGTTAAAAACACATTACAAAAATACAGAGTTCAATTGTCAAATTGATCGTTTGCATTCTGAAGATAAAGCAAAAAAAGGTTTAGAATACATAACTGGAAAAGATTTTGAAATCACGTCCTTTGAACAAAAAGAAGGAAAAGAAGGAAATCCACGATTGTATGATTTGACTTCGTTACAAGTTGATGGGAATAAAAAATTTGGTTTTAGTGCAGAAGACACATTAAAACTCATTCAGGGATTATATGAAAAGAAGGTCGTGACTTACCCTCGTGTTGACACTACATACCTGACCGAAGATTTACATCCTAAAGTTCCAAATATTCTCCGTGGATTAAAGTATTATACGCGCCTAACAGAAAGTGTTTTGTCAGCACCTATTGAGAAGTCATCGGTTATTTTTAACGATAAAAAAGTAACCGATCACCATGCGATTATTCCAACAGGAATTGTTCCATCTGGTATTACTCCTGCAGAACAACAAATCTATGATTTAATTGCACGTCGATTTATTGCCGTTTTTTATCCTCCATGCATTGTTTCCAACACAACCGTTATTGGTAAAGTTGAAGAGCTTGAGTTTAAGGCTACTGGAAAGCAATTATTGGAACTTGGGTGGCGTGAAGTGTATGCCGACGAAAAGGAGGACAAAGATCCAAAAGAAGATGTAATTATGCCGCATTTTGAAGAAGGCGAAAAAGGAGCACACGAACCATTCATTCACCAAGGAAAAACTTCACCGCCAAAAGCGTACACTGAAGCGACTCTTCTTCGCGCGATGGAAACTGCTGGAAAACAAATTGATGATGAAGAAATGCGTGAATTGATGAAGGACAACGGAATTGGCCGTCCTTCTACTCGAGCAAATATTATTGAAACTTTATTCAGACGCAAGTACATTGAGAAAAAACGAAAGAATATTCTCGCAACTTCGACAGGAATTGCACTGATTGATACAATTCAAAATGAACTTCTAAAGAGTGCCGAATTAACGGGAGATTGGGAACGTAAACTACGCTTAATTGAAAAGGGCGAATACAATCTTGAGGTATTCAAACAAGAATTATATGTTATGGTTCGAAACCTAACTGACGAAGTAATATTTAATACTCCAACAAACACAACTTTCTTTCAAGAACCAGTAAAAGAAGTCAAAAAAACAAAACCTCGTGAGAAAAAAGACATTGATTTTAATGAAATCACTTGTCCAAAATGCAAACAATCAAAACTTGTGAAAGGAAAAACAGCCGTTGGGTGTTTAAATTATAAAGTATGTGACTTTAAAATACCTTTTCACCTGATGTCCAAAAAACTAAGCGACAAACAATTAAACGACCTAATAACGAAGGGAAAAACGACTACAATCAAGGGACTTACGACTCCTGGTAATGATGTTAAAGTGAACGGCCAATTTTGCTTGGACCAACAATTTAATATTGACTTTTTGGAAAGTTAATATTAAATTGTCTTTACTGATCGAAATAGGTCAATTTTAGATCTGTCTCTTATACACATCTGACGCTGCCGACGATCTACTCTGTGTA
>CAJXRM010000134.1 GCA_913059205.1 uncultured Flavobacteriales bacterium | reverse complement strand
GATTTGTTTTTCTCATTTCTCATTATTGTTTTTGCAGTAGAAAAACTTTTTATTTTTTCGTAAGCGTCTTTTTTCTCTAGCATTGTTTCTTCTGATGCAACAATTAATTTACTTGTCCAATGTGAATTAAAATCTCCAGTTAAATCATTATTTGAAATCAATGCCATATTTTGCTTGAAAATTAATTTCAATAAGTACATGAATGTACTTTTACCAGTGCTTTGTTCTTTTGAAACCAAACACACAACTGGTAATTTTTGAGATGGATAACGGAATAAAAGTGTTATGTAATCAAGTACCATAGTATATTGTTCATCGAATAGGTGTATCAGTAATTTTTCAATATGCGGAAAGTCGCCTTTTCTTGTTTGATGGTCAATATTTTGGTACAAATTCCAGTGTTCGTTAATTATTTGCTGGTAATTGATATGATTCGCTTGATTAGTAAAACCAAGAAACTTTTCAATATGAGGAAGTATTTTTGCGCCGTGATCCTGTTTTATTGTTTCGGACTTCCACGGAACAAGAACTTCCTCCAGCATAACTTCTCCAGTTTTACCGTATGGAATTGGTTCTTTTACAATTCTGTAATAATCAGTTCCAATTCGTTTGTATTGCTTTAATGATGCGCTAATTTTTACTGTCGGCGTGTCATTCTCAATTTGGAAGGTAGTGCCTTTGAAAATGAAATCTTTTGTTCCAATTTTTTCTTTGTGAGCTTGAAAAAACGAAGTTGCACTAGTTAAATTGAAGTAGCTTACAAGTTTCTTTAACCCAGTATCGTTTGAAATGTTTTGCCAATGCAAGTAAATTCCGGGCATCTCTCCAATGTTTAAAAAGTCCTTTTTAATGGCTTTTAATTTGGATTTTTGCGTTAATAAAAGGTCGTCAATTCCTTTTGGATTCCCGTCAATTTCATCACTTTTAATAGTTGCAAAGAAGATTTGCATTTCTGTTTTTGATGGAAAAAAGTCCTGAAGACCTTCGCGAATATTTACAACGGTTTTATAAAACAAATTCGGACGGCGTGAAATATCAATTCCATTTTCAATGTCGCTGGTCGAAACGTTTCTACAATCACCATCCCAAAGAATTACAACTTTCTTAACCTTTTTAGCTTTGATAAATTCGATTATTTCTGCGTCTATTGTTCCTGTGTCCTTGTTTTTGTAGTGAGTTATTGAAGTCAATCCGCAAACTGGTAATTTGTGAAGTCCAGCAACAAAGGTTTTAATTTGTCCTTCTGTAATTATAAGCGTGTCAACGGTGCTTTCTTCGTCTTCAAATTGTTCAATTAAATACTTTGTCCAAAACGGAACAACTTTAGCCTTTTTGAAATCGTATTTTCCTTCAAATATCTTTTCATTCCATGGTGCAAGTCTAATTTGCTCGTGGTATTCTTCACGGTTGGAACTACTATTGTTTTCAGTTCCCATTGTTTTAAACGTCCACGGTTTACGGTGCAATGAATATTGCATTATAGAAATGTCACCGTTTTTATTTGCCTGAAAAATTGAATTTTCAACCTCTTCATCTTCCTGAAGGTTTACACCTCCAAAGAGTTTGATTGTGTTTTCTTCGTCTGAAGCTCCCATTTCTTTAAGTCGCTCCGTTAAATAGCTTTTTTTGTCAATATTTTCAACTTTCCAATGGCTATAATCTTCAGGCAGTGTGAAGCGTTTTTTATTATCTGTGAAAAATACTTGCTCGTCGGGATCAAATAGAAAACCATCTTTTACGAGTGGAGCGTATTTTTCGAATTCCTTTTTTAGTTTCATAGATCCTATGTGGTCATTTATTTTTAATTAGTAATAGCATTGTAATTCCAATGCTTATAATCCAAGGCAGTAAGTGAATCATTACACATACTAGAAAATTAATTGCGTTTGATATTTTTCTTTTCATAATCAATACTTAAAATCTGTCCAGTGAATAATTTTGCCTTGAAAATCCTTGTCGAAATACTTTAGAAAGTCCTGCCATGAATCAAAACCATCGTTTGATGCTAATTCTGAAAGCTTGGTTAAATAATCGAAGTGGTCTGAAGGAGTTAAGTGGAGAATTGAAACATCTGTTCCCTCGATTGAAATAGTAATAATTGGATAAGTATTATTACTATTCTTGTAGTCAATATTTATTTGTTGAATACAAGTAACTGGAATTACTGGAGCAAATTGAAAGCGTTTCTTTGTTCTATTATTAATTACAAAGTGGATATTGTTCCCAACCTTCCAGCGGTTTTTTTTATCCTCTCTAATGGTGTGTTTTTTTGGTCGATTTTCTGTTAATTGCCACATCATATTACCAAATATTTTAAAATGCTTCATGTCATACCCAAAATTATCATCTGTAAAAATTTCTTTAGGAAAGGAGTGCCAAATTTTATCCATGAAATAGGTTGGTTTACCGTCTATATGTGTTCTAAATGCTAATGTCATAATACTTCGTATGTAGTTCGTTCTAAAAAGCCATTCACGATTGTTCTTTGCCCTTTCCCAATTCCTTTTTCACTTGCAAGGCTTGTTGTGAGGTCGTGAAAATCGCCTTTTAGTATTTCAATGTTTTGAAGGAATTTCTCTCCTTGTAATGTTATTCCGTAGCGAGTTTTCAACTGGTGTTTTTCATCGTCGAAAGTCTCAACGTATAATCGTTTTATTGTCATACTGCGATCTTTAAAATTGAATGATTTTGATACCTAAGAATATAGGTTTCAACTTGTCCTGCTATTTTTTCAAGTAGCTGGATTTGTTCTCGAATTTCGAAACGTTTTAAGTCAACTAAATCGGGAATAAGTCCATACATTTCAGGTAGTTTTTTTTGAATCAATTTTGAGTATTCTAATGGGTTTGAATACATTGATTTTAACTTTTCCGTTAATCCTAAAAACCGCCAATAAGCATTACAGAAAAAATAACTATTTCGGATAAATGGCGTTGAAGTCGAATCGAAGTAGTGAGGTTTAATACTGTCGATTGTTTCAACTAAATGCTCGAGGTGAATTCTCATAACATCAAAAGCCAATTGAGCACATTCTAAAGCCGCTTCTTTTGGAGTCTCGGTGTTTACAATTAGCTTTTTTTGTTCCTGTTTTGGTAACTGGTATGCTACACAAAAGGAAACATTTGAGTTTGAAGGTAGTTTTTGAACGCTAAACATGACATTGATTTTTAGATTTGTATTCTTCCCAACTTTTTAAAAGGTCATTTCTATCGGTTGGCTGTTCCATTAATTCACTCACGGTGATCCCAAAAAAGGTTGCAATTTTTTCAGATGCCTGAGTAGGAATTTCCAGTTTATTGTCGACTTTTCTATAAAGCCAGTCTTTGAAGTTTTTCGGTGTGGTATTACAAAGCTCAGGTAGAAACTTCATTGCTAGTGTGTAGTCGTCGTATGAAAGCCTTCTGAGAAGAATTAGAATTTTGTATTTGTACGGTTGATTATTCATTATTCTGATTTTTTAGAGTTGATTAAATCACGTAAGCGGGTTGCTTCTTCCCAATATTCATTTGCCTCAGCTTCAGAAAGTAATTCTTCAAGGCTCTTTTCTTTTTTTACAGAAAATCCAAAAAGTTCTTCAATTGAATCTTCGTCCATCATACCAGTACTTTTCATGATACCAGCACTCATTTTCATTAAGCGTTCGCCTAAATCATTGTTTCGCTTGTCGCTATCTAGCAACTTTTCAAGTTCTTTAATAACTCCTTCTTGGTGTTCAATATCCGTTTTTGAATGTCTGAGATCGGATTCTAATTTTTCATTCTTATTTGCGAGCTGTTTATTGCGCCACATTAATAAAAGAATTACTGCCAGTGATAATATTTTAAGAGTTGTTTCCATTTTTAATTATTTAAAAGTTCGTTTTTATATTCCTGAATCAATTCTGTTAATCTCAGGTCGGGAACGTTAGAAGTCCAAGCGTTTGAGATTTTTATCATTCCTTCAGGGCTGTTATAAATGGGCTCTTTTTTAAATACAAATTCCATAAATTGTTTTTGATCTATTACCCGTCTAGCTCTTAGTTCCTTCTTAATTTCTTTGAACCGTTGCTTTAGGATTTGAGCCGTTGTTAATGTTAAATAGTCCGTTTCACTCATTTTCGTTGTTGTTTTGTTTAATTATTTATACTTTTTTCATAGATTTGCATATATAGTTATTCATATATGGTTATTCATAATGCAAATATGAATAAAAAGAGTTAACTATATGTATAAATATAGTTATATGTTATTAACAATTAAATGTTTAAATTATGGAAAGTACAGTGAATGAAAGGGTTAAGATGTTAAGAACTAAGCTTGATTTATCTCAAAATGACTTTGCCCAAAAATTAGGTTCGTCATTAATGACAGTTTCAAGATGGGAAACAGGATCAAAAATCATTGATAAAAACCTATTTAGAATGAATCAAGTTTTTGGGGTTTCTGTGGAGTGGTTAAAAAATGGAGTGGGAGAGCTGGAAATCGTACCTAATGAAAATTCAAGTCCTCAAAGTTGGTCTGAGAAGGCTTTTGATACGATTAAAAAGCATAACGAACATTTAGAACAGGAAGTTCAGTTTTTAAGAGATATGCTTTCTAATGTTACTTCAAAAATGAGTTCAGCAAATTTTAATGATGCTTTCGGTTTAGTCGGTATTTTACAAAATACTACCGAAAGTGTGAGGGCGGTCGCATAGACAGCGCCTAACGACTTTAAAACAAGTGATTTGCGTTAATCCTGACGAGTCACAAAAAGCACTCCATTTGGAGTGCTTTTTTTGTTTCTCGTCAATCAAGTATTTTAATTGGTGTCTATGACAATATTTGCATTTTCTATTAGGAAATAAAAAGACTGATTCACTCTAAGTAATTTTTGAGCATTAAGATTCTTGAATAAAAGAAACTTCCAAAACCCATCTAAATTGTCAAATTGTCATTTGTGAAAAATGAAAATTTGACATAAACATTGAAAAAATGACAGGTTTCTTTGAAAATTTTTGAAAAAAAATCTTAAAAAAAAAGATTGTAATTTAGTTGGTGTTTTTTTTGTTCAGGATAAACTGAAATTATAATAAATTTCATTTTTGTAA
>CAJXRM010000133.1 GCA_913059205.1 uncultured Flavobacteriales bacterium | reverse complement strand
CGAGATTTCTGCCTGTCTCGTGGGCTCGGAGATGTGTATAAGAGACAGGAAACAAACATATCAATAGATTTCGATTCCTCCATTGAACAATTGGAGCTAAATGAAGTTTTACATTTAAATTTATTTAGAATAATTCAGGAACAATTATCGAATATAAAGAAATATGCGAAAGCAAAGAATGTAAAACTTCATTTAAGCTTCAATGCAGGTTTAATAACGCTAAAAATACAAGACGATGGAATTGGTTTTGATCGAAACAAACGAAACAAAGGCATTGGATTATCCAATATGGAAAGAAGAGTAGGTTTACTTAATGGACGAATAACTATCGAATCCAAATTAAACGAGGGTTGTAACGTTCTAGCAGTTATTCCAATTTCATCATAAAAAACGCTATTCTCAACAAATCAACTTACTTTCAATCAATTACATTATGAAATCACTTCATTTAGTATTAATTTTACTACAATTTAAATTAAATCTGTGGAAGCAACTTTAACTAAAAATGCCATTATAATTGAAGATTTCAAATTAATAGCTGAGGTATGGGAATCCATCTTGCTTAGTCAAGGAGTTTCCACACTGAAAATTTACGACAATGCAGACGGCATCGAGGAAGAAATTCTATCGTTGTCTCCAGATATTATTTTAATGGATATCAATCTTAAAGGCAAGGTAAATGGAATTCAACTGACTAACAAGCTATTGAAATCAAATCCACAAATAAAAGTATTGGTTTTGACAATACATGCTAGTAAAACCTATATGGATAAAGCGAAGAAAGCAGGAGCCAGAGGATACCTAACAAAAAATTCATCAATCACAGATTTGAATCTTGCTATTCAAACTGTTCTGAATGATGAGTTTTACTTCAATGAAATCGGTCTAAATTAATTAAAAAAGTCGCGAAATAATATTCCGCGACCTTACACATAAATCAAACTAACCATTAAAACACTATTAAACGTTTGACTTTTATAGTTTCATTCTCAAATGACACTTTTACAAAGTAACTTCCCTGGCTAAGTTCATTAATGTTAATTTCATTTGCCGTTGGAAGAACTACTTGAATTACTTCTCCATTCAACCCTAAAATCTCACATTTTTCAATTGCATTTTCACTTGAAATTTTAACTGTTCCTCCACTTGAAACGGGATTAGGGAAAAGCTTGTAGTCACCATCAATAGCTAAATCTTCTTCTATTCCCGCAGTACTTTGAGTTGGAATAGTAATTTCATTTAAATTTCCGTCAGCATTTGTTGTTGGCTCTGGTTCTGGAGTTGGGTCACTATTTCCGTTCGTACAGCTCATATAAGTACTTGCCATAGTTACTGCAGCGCCAGCATCTAATCTCCCGTGTCCCAATTTCCCAGCATAACTAGGGTTCAATGCATCAATATCAACTGCCGTAGAATAAAGAATTGTTTCAATATCCTCGAACGTTAAGCAAGAATCAACAGAAAGCATTAAAGCTATAGTTCCCGAAACAAGTGGAGCTGCAAAAGAAGTTCCATTGGCAACTATATAGCTACCATTTCCAATAGTTACTGGAACGAGAATTCCAGGTGCTGAAATATCCACAGTTGCGTTGTGCTGAAAAGTTGAAAGTGAATCTCCTGGAATTCTTTCGTGATTATCAGTTTCGCCAATTCCTGTTACTGAGATTACATGATCACAAGCTGCAGGATAAACCAAATTGGATGGCCCGCTGCACGTAGCTCCATTTCCCGCTGCTGCAACAATAATTGAACCATTGGCATACACCTCATCCACAATTTGCTGAACGTAACTACTTTGAAAACAGCCTGAAGTCCATGATGTATTAATTACTCTGTAACCTTCGTTTGAAGCAGCGACAATATCATTGTAATTCATTTGATACAAAGCCAATCCAGAGTTATAACCAATAGCACTTTTTCCAATTGTATTATCTGTATTTCCTGCAGCTGTAACTGCAACAGCCGTTCCATGTACATTGCTTTGCGTATTGGTAGTGTCGTAATGATGAACTTTTCCTGTTAACTCTTCATGATAAGGTTGGAAATTTTGATCAGAAATTGCTATTATAATTGAGCTATTTCCATGAGTTACATCCCAAGCTTGAGTAGCATTAATTAAATTAAGCGCATAATCATTTGCAAAAGCCAACGAAAAATCGTCTGGTGTAAAAAGGGTTTCATAATGAGGGCCTATTTCAGGTTGAATAAAAATAGTTGTCAGTTTTGATACAGCTATAAGCAAGTCAGTTTCATCACAATTACATGTGATTTCGACTAAATTCTGAAGTTCTTTACTCTTAGAGGCAGGGACTGCTTTAGTGATATTATTAATTGAAAAATTGTTTATTAGTTGTTGAATTTCTTCATTGCTTGAAAATACCTTATCATTATTGCGGTAGATTCCCAAATTATCAAAATTCTGTGTTTGGCTCCAGATTATTCCATCTTGTGCGAAAGCACTAAAACTTGAAGACATTAATGCAATCATTGAAGTTGCAACTAAAATTGATTTCGGAGTGTATTTAAATTTTTTCATGATGTAATGATTTAAAAGATTTTGTTTTTTATTGTTTCTATAGGTCGAATTAACCCCAACTAAAACTTAAATCATAGAATAAATCACTATTCAATTTGTTTTTACAAAGCAACTTGTAATGCCTCATAAGTGTTATACCTAAACACACTACGTACAACTACGTAGTTTTACTCTTAATCGGATTTCTGAGCGTGTTAAGGCTTCAATTAACTCAGACTGTTCTAGGCATATTTCTGATAAAGCCAAAATTAAGGTCAAGGACCTTGCTCGGTTCTTAAAAATTAAAGTGTTGAAGTTAAGTTCTCGTCGAAGCTAATGTTAAAGTATGCGGTCGAATAATTCTTTTCATGCATGAAGAAAAAATTTAAGGACACACGGTCATACAAACCCCCAAAACCCTTGAAACGCGGGTTAATTGCATAAAAAAAGCCTCCGTAAAGGAGGCTTTTCTGTGGTCCCACCTGGGCTCGAACCAGGGACCACCTGATTATGAGTCAGGTGCTCTAACCAACTGAGCTATAGGACCAGTGAACTTTAAAAATTCAGGTGTGCAAATATAGCATTCATAAATCGAATGTCAATACGGTTCGCAAAAAAATTATGGATTTATAATGAACTCAATTGTAATTCCTGCGGCTACTACAATTAATAACATACTAAAAACCTTTCTTAAAATTTTTCCGGATAGAAATTTCTGAAGATATGTTCCAATGAAGACCCCAACAATTGTAATTACAGTTAAAAGTAAAAGTAGATTCCAATTTATGCCGTTTCCTTCAAAAATTTCAGGATTGAAAAAATCTCCAATTAGAGCAACAAATGATTGAATACAAATAATTAGCATTGAAGTGCCAACTGCTTTCTTCATTGTAAGGCCTAGTCGTAATAATATTGGAACAATTATGAATCCTCCTCCAGCTCCAATAAAACCACTCAAAAAACCAGTTAAAACACCGAAGAGTACAATTGTAGTTTTTGATGGTGTAGCGGCAATCACTTTGTTGCTGCCCACCAATGTTTTAAACGCTGTATAAAACATTACACTTATTAAAAGCACAGAAATTACTACGTCCCTCGATAATTCAAAATCCCTGATTGCAAAGGTCATTGGAAATTGAGGCATAATCAGTAGTCGAATTAAAAAGGCCGTAATCATACTTGGTACAGCGAAGATTAATCCATGTTTAAAATCGATGGAATCTGACTTTAACCGCTGAAGAACACCAAAACCTGAACTAACGGCAACAATAAATAGTGAATACGTTGTTGCAAGTAGCATGGATTCATCAAATACATAATGAACTAATGGAACCGTTAAAATAGAACCGCCACCGCCAACTAAGCCTAATACAGCTCCAATTAATAACGATAGAAAAAGTCCAATTATATACATTGCAATGCAAAGGTACGTTTCATTTTACACTTTCAAAGTAACGTTAGTTGCAGTTCGGCTTCTGAATACGAGCATTGTTAAAATCCCAAAAAGTACTGTCGCAAAAATTAAATGGCTAGTTTGAATTAATCCAGGCATATCTATATAGGCAAGCAACACGCCGGACAACAATTCTATGCACAAGACAATAAAAGCAGCACGTATTGAACTCATTTTTTTCATTTGCTCATTTTTCCAAGCAATCACAACAATTAATAAAAGCACTAACCATGAAAAACTTCTGTGAATATAAAATGGCATTCCTAGCTTATCAGTCCATGCCTCTCTTCCATATCCTATTTTGGTCAGTTCATCAATCGACTCACGTACTTGTGTTCCCAAGAACATCTGATAAAATGTAATGACAAAACAAATCCAAATTAATACTAGCATCCATTTTGGTTGAAAGCTATTTGTGGAATATTTTGGACTGATTAAACGAATAAAATACAATTGAAGTGCAATGATAACAAGTGCTAAAAGCATATGAACAGTGATTGTCCATGGAACTAAGTTCGAAGCGACAACAATGGAACCAAACCATGCTTCTATTGCCATTAGTATTAAGTTAATTCCTGCAAGTAGAATGAGTTTTCGCTTCCTATACTTTAGAAGTAGCCAAATAAAAGCCAGGAGCATCGCATTACCAGCTAAAAAACCGAACAATCGATTTGCATACTCAGTCCATGTTTTACGACTGTTAAAATCTTCCTCGACTCTCAAAAGTGGATCGTTCAATAATTTTTCAGCTGTTTCTTGCATTCCTAATGAACTTAAAAAGTTTGCGAACTTCTCAATTTTCTTTGCGCGCTTATTGGAATAGATCTTTTTGTAATTATCTGGGAGTTGCGAAGCTTCACTTGGCGGAATCCATTGACCAAAACACTTCGGCCAATCTGGGCAACCCATTCCAGAGCCAGTCATTCTTACAATTGATCCGGCTAAAAAGATTAAATAAAGACTTGCTAACGTGATTTTAACGATCGTTGGAAATCGATTTTTCATCTGACTGAATATTTCTGCAAAGATAAATCAAAAACAACTAAAAAAGACTTCTGTTCTTAGAAGCCTTTTCTTTATAATGAGTTTAAATTATGATTATTCATTTAATCTAATTTCAGAAGCGGTATAAAGATTACCCCCCGCAATTCCAGTAATAAAAGA
>CAJXRM010000132.1 GCA_913059205.1 uncultured Flavobacteriales bacterium | reverse complement strand
CTACACAGAGTAGATCGTCGGCAGCGTCAGATGTGTATAAGAGACAGTACTTGTAGTGTAGCAACTGGAAGTGTTGCTCTAAGTGGATTACCTGCCTCTGGGTCATGGACAGTTACTGCTTCTCCCGGTGGAGCAACAATAACTGGCACTGGAACAACTGGAAACTTTACCGGATTAACCGCTGGAACAACTTATACTTTTACTGTTACAAATTCCACAGGTTGTACTTCGGTAGCCTCCTCAAATGCCATTATAAACACTCAACCTGTAACTCCTTCCGCACCAATTATCGGAACAATTACGCAGCCTACTTGTAGTGTTCCAACAGGAAGTGTTGCGTTAAGTGGATTACCAGCTTCTGGAACTTGGACGGTTACAGCTTCTCCTGGCGGAGCAACAATAACTGGTTCTGGAGCAACTGGAAACTTTACTGGGTTAACAGCTGGAACAACATACACCTTTACAGTGACGAATGCCGCTGGATGTACTTCTGTTGCTTCAGCAAATACTGTAATAAACACACAACCTACAACTCCAACTGCTCCTGTAATCGGAACAATTACGCAACCTACTTGTAGTGTTGCAACGGGGTCAGTGGCATTAAGTGGATTACCAGCTTCTGGATCTTGGACGGTTACAGCTTCTCCTGGCGGAGCAACAATAACTGGCTCTGGAACAACTGGAAACTTTACTGGGTTAACGGCAGGAACAACTTATACCTTTACAGTTACGAATGCTGCTGGATGTACTTCTGTTGCCTCTACAAATGCAGTAATTAACGCGCAACCAACAACACCAACAGCTCCTGTCATTGGAACTATTACACAACCTACTTGCAGCGTTCCAACAGGATCAGTTGCCTTGAGTGGGCTTCCTTCATCAGGAACGTGGACGGTCACCGCTTCACCTGGTGGAGCAACTATAACTGGTTCTGGAACCACAGGAAACTTTACAGGGTTAATGGCTGGTACAACATATACCTTTACAGTAACGAATGCGACAGGATGTACTTCCGTGTCATCAACATCTGCTGCAATAAACGCTGTTGCAGGAGCACCAATTATCACTCTTGACAATCAACAAAACGTGAATTGTAATGGAGGTGCAACAGGAGAAATCACAATTTTAGTTTCCGGTGGACAAGCACCATATAATTACCAATGGACTCCGAATGTTGGAAGTGGAGCGACAATTTCAAACTTAACTGCTGGAAGTTATACCATATTAATCACGGATGATTTAGGTTGTACTGCAACCGCAACTTATACTATAAGCGAAGGTTCATTAATAGTAATTGATGAAACAATTCAAGATGTCATTTGCGGAACATCATTGGGTTCAATTTCGACAACGGTTACTGGAGGAACTGGACCTTATTCGTATTCATGGACTCCTAATGGAGAAATCACTCCAGATTTAATAGACTTAACGAGTGGTAATTATAGTTTAACCGTAACTGACAACCTTGGATGTATTATTACGGAAAACTATTCAGTTGGACTTGTTGGTTCACTTGCTATTGATGCAGATCCAAATTACAGTAGCATCGATGAAGGTGAATCTGTTCAATTGACCGTGACTGGCGGTACAAACTATACATGGACTCCTGCAACCGGTTTAAGTTGCACTGATTGTTCAAATCCAATTGCAACGCCTTCAGAAACGACGACCTATTATGTAACTTCAACAGACGCATCGGGCTGTACTGGAGGAGATACTGTTTTAATTGAAATAAAAATTCAGTGTGGTGACCTATATGTTCCGAATATTTTCTCACCAAATGGTGACTTGAATAACGACTACCTATGTATTTATGGGTCGTGCGTTCGAGAATTAAGATATGCGGTTTATGATCGTTGGGGAGAAAAGGTGTTCGAAACTGAATTTACAGTGGACTTGGATACAAAAAATTACGATGAAGTATGTTGGGATGGAACATTTAAAGGAAAACCATTAAATACTGGTGTATATGCGTATAAAATATATGCCGAACTCGATAACGGAGATATACTAGAAGAATCAGGAAACATAACATTGGTGAAATAATATATAATACCAAAACAATGAAAAGAAAATTAGCACATATCACAGCAGCAACAGGAATCGTTTTATCATCAATGACTTTTGCGCAAGATGTCCATTTCTCACAAATGGCTGCATCACCTTTAAACCTTAATCCAGCATTGGCTGGCGCAAACTCAACGCTTCAAGGAATTGTTAACTACAGATCTCAATGGAACAGCGTAGCGGAACCATATAAAACAATTGCTGCATCAGTGGACGGACGTTTTAATGACGGTAAAAGAACCAAAGCTGGCATAATAGCTGGAGGATTAAGTTTTTTTAATGACAAAGCTGGAGATATGCAGGTTTCCACCACAAATGTCAATTTAAGCATTGCATACCATTTACTATTGGGTCAAAAAAGTTCTTTAGGAGTTGGAATTTATGGTGGATTTGGACAGCGTTCAATCGATGTAGCGAACGGTAGGTGGGGATCTCAATATGATGGCTCCTCCTATAACACGGCTCTTCCTAGTAATGAAGTTTTTAATAACCCAAGTTTTACTTATTTCGATGCAGGAACAGGCATTGTCTATACGTATAAAAAAAATGACGGTTATATGACTCAGAATAATCAACGAATGTTTAATGGTGGCGTTGCGTTCTATCATGTTAATAACCCAAGTTACTCATTTATTGATAATGGTTCTGAAAAACTTTTCATGCGCTGGTCAATTTTTGCGAATGCTCTAATTGGAATTAGTAATACTAAAGGAGCATTGTTACCAGGTGTTTACTTTAACAGACAAAAATCAACAATGGAAATACTCTATGGAACGTATTATAGAATTACTCTTTCAGAAGGGTCAAAAATTACTGGATTCAACAAGCCATTCTTTTTGCATTTCGGTTTATTTCATAGATGGGGAGATGCACTTGTTGGAAAAGCGATGTTGGAATGGTCAGATTTATCAGCGGGATTTGCTTATGACATAAACATCTCATCTCTAAACCAAGTATCTAGTGCTCGAGGAGGTTTTGAAGTCTTTTTAAGATATAATGTTGCACATTTAAAAGGCCCAGGATCGTCCAAATCCAGAATACGATAATATTAAAGAGGCTTCGGCCTCTTTTTTTATGCTTTTATTGTGCTCATGGCAAATGAACTCTGAACATTTGAAATACTTGGTATACTAGCCAATTTTTGCTTAAGAAAGGTCTCGTATTCATCCATGTCAGCCACCTCTATGAACATTGCATAGTCATAATCTCCTGCAATATGGTAACACGTCGCAACTTCATCCAAGCTTGCGATTTTTTTCTCAAAAACTTCCAAAAGATTCAAATTATGCTCCTTCAATGAAACCATGCAAAATACCTGTAATCCTTTTCCAACTTTTTTTTTGTTCAACCGAATTCCATATCCTTCTATGATTCCAGATTTTTCCAATCGTTTAATCCTTTCATAAGTTGGAGTAACGGTCAAACCAACTTGGCTTGCAACTTCCTTCATGCCAAGTTTTGAATTTTCTTGAAGAATTTCCAAAATCGCTAAATCTATCTTATCCAATTTGTCATCCATAGTTTTTTATTCTAAAAAATTCGTAATTCGCAACTCAAAAAAGAATCATAAACTTAATTTAAGCTAAATTATGGAATAATATTCTTTAATGTTCGCCATTCACAGAATATAAATATGTTTATTCAAACAAAACAATTCAACTTATGGATTTTTCAAATTTTAAACCGGAAAGCTTAATGATGAGTTATGGTTATAAACCATCACTGTCGGAAGGTGCAATCAAATGTCCAATTTTTCAGACATCAACATTTGTTTTTAACACTGCCATGGAAGGAAAACGATTTTTCGAAGTCGCTTACGGTCTGCGCGAAAAAGAAAAGGGTGAAGAACTTGGGTTGATATACAGCCGACTAAATAATCCTGATTTAGAAATTTTGGAGAATCGTTTGTGTCTTTGGGATAAAGCCGACGACTGCGCTGTTTTTGAAAGTGGTATGTCAGCTATAAGCACTGTGATGATGGAATTTTTATCACCTGGAGATTTATTGGTTTACAGTCGACCTGTTTACGGAGGAACTGACCATTTCATTCAACATTTTTTAAAACGAATGAAAATTCAAAGTGTTGGATTTAGAGCTGGAGAAACAAAAGAAGAAATTATTGCTCGTATTGAAGCGACCGGGAATGCCGCGAACTTGAAATTAATTCACATTGAAACTCCTGCCAATCCAACTAATGCCGTAATTGATATTCAATTGTGTGCTGACGTAAAAAAACACTTTTCTACCGAAGACAATCAAGTTTTACTTTCTGTGGATAATACCTATATGGGACCAGTGTGGCAACATCCATTACAACATGGTGCGGATTTGGTACTGTATTCGGCAACTAAATATATTGGTGGTCATTCTGACGTAATTGCGGGAGCTTGTTTGGGTTCTTTCGAACTCATGGCTCGCGTAAAAGGACTTCGAACATTCCTGGGAAACATGGCGGGACCTTGGACTGGTTGGTTGTTGATGCGAAGTTTGGAAACATTGAAAGTAAGAATGGATCAACAAGCGGAAAATGCAATGCACGTCGCTGCTTATTTGAACAATCACCCTAAAGTTGAATCTGTTTACTACCTTGGAAACACACATGAAAATGGAACAGCTGCTGAAAGAGAAGTGATCGAGCGTCAGTTTTCATCGTTCGGAGCAATGATCGCATTTGATGTGAAAGGAGGTGAAAAAGAAGCATTTCAATTCCTAGACAACTTGAAATTAATCAAGCTTGCTGTCTCTCTAGGTGGAACAGAAAGTTTAGCTGAGCATCCACAGACAATGACTCATGCCGACGTTGACCCTGAAGACAAAAAGGTAATGAACATTACAGAAAAGTTAGTTCGACTTTCAATAGGTGTTGAGAATTACAACGATATCATTTCCGATATTGATCAATCTTTAGCAACAATTTAAAGCATTTCTCGGACATCTTTTAAATTCAATTGAATGGTTTCTTTACCGTTCCATTTGTTCGATTCCAATGTGTACGCAACCTGAAAAGGTAAGCCTGATGCAACTGTGTTCATTTTTTCGGACATGTTAAAGCCAATTCCTTCAATAATCAAATCTGAATCAGGTTGGGTCATTGCTAATTTTAGGTGCGCATCTTTAAGTAATCTAACATCCTGTCTCTTATACACATCTCCGAGCCCACGAGACAGGCAGAAATCTCGT
>CAJXRM010000131.1 GCA_913059205.1 uncultured Flavobacteriales bacterium | reverse complement strand
CTACACAGAGTAGATCGTCGGCAGCGTCAGATGTGTATAAGAGACAGACATATTACCGTATACTGCGTTAAGATCAGTTAAGTTCTTAGACAGCATAGACATATTCTCTTTGTATAAACGTGTATCTTCAACTGAGTCAGAAAGATTTTTCATCATATCACTTACTTGACCTTGGAATTTCTCAGTCGCTTCTAAATGAGCTGATGAACCTTTCAATTGTAATTCATAAACATTATTCAATGCAGATAAGTTTTTAGATACTTTTTGCATTTGTTCACCAAATGATTCACCTTCTTTTTGAGAAGAAGTCATTCCTGAGATAGATACCGATGCTCTTTCATATGCTTCAGATAAAGAAGCAACTTTCGTTGATGCTGCTTGTAAACTATCTACATATGAATCTGTAGCTGCAGCAGCTGAAGTAACACCTTTTAATTGAGCAGCGTTATCACCTAATGCACGCATTCCATCTCCCAAACGCTCTAGTAACGCTCCGTCAATTTTTGCTTCTTCTAACATTTTGTCCAATTGATCAGTGATTCCGTTTCCTTTACCACCACGTCCTGCAGCAACTGCATCGTGATCTAAATCATCTGAGTGACCTAATGCTAATTCTGGGTACACTAATTCCCAATTTGGATCTTCGTGAATTGGCTCAAAAGCAGACATAAAGAAGATAAATGCTTCAGTTCCTAATCCTAAAATAAGCATCGGAGAGGCTCCTGGCCAGTGCTGAATTTTAAATAAGGCTCCTACAATTACTACAGCTGCACCCCAACCGTATAATTTCGCCATAAATTTTTTCCATCCTTTACTTCCTGGTTTCATAGTTTTCTTTGTTTTTGGTTTAAAAATAATTGTTTGTTTGTTGTTTATTCTTAGCGTAATTGTATATCGCTTCGAATTTCTTCGCCACCTTCTTTCGTGAAATCTCTACCTCCACGTCCGAGATGTGTCATTACGTTTCTATAACCTACATATGACTTTGCAGTGTCTTGGTACTCAAAAGTACGCGTTGAATTTCTTAAATAATAACCGATATCTTTCCAAGAACCACCACGTAACACTTTACGTTTCATTGATGGTGGATCCCAATCCATAGCATCGTATCTATAATCCGTATTCAAATCGTGAGAGAATTCGTACATTGATTCATCGTACGCAGTTTCACACCATTCAGATACGTTTCCTGCCATACAATATAATCCCCAACCATTTGGATTATACGAGAATACTTTCACCGTATGGAAACCTCCATCTTCAAAGTAACGACCTCTCATTGGTTTAAAGTTTCCTAAGAAACATCCTGATTCATTTCTGATATAAGGTCCACCCCATGGGTATTGCGACAATTGTAAATCTCCACGTGAAGCTCTTTCCCATTCTGCTTCAGTTGGCAAACGGAAATCGTTTACGAATAAATCTCCCATAGAAACCAACCAGTTATTCAACAATTGGGTTCTCCAAACTGAGAATGCTTTAGCTTGAACCCATGTAACACCCACGATTGGATAGTTATCATAAGCTGGATGCCAAAAATACATATTTGTCATTGGATCGTGGAAAGAGTAGGTAAAATCACGCACCCAACATAAAGTATCTGGATATACATTAATGATCTCATCAATTATAAAACGTTGACGGTTTGCGTGCCCACGAATTGCATTGTTTTGACCTTTTTTATTGATTCCGTTACTTAAATCCAAATCCAAACCTTGAGGTTCCTCAGTAAATGGGTGCGGAGGAGTCTCCAACTCTCTGTGCTCATCCACCAATTTATTTCCTTGGTTATCGTATCCATTTGGAGTAATGTTAATACGACCTCTTTTGGCTGCTTCAACTAAATCAATCCAGTAGTATCTGAACATTAATTTACGCACATCAAACTCACGTCTTTTGTAAAAACGTTGCGGTTGAGGGTAGTACATATCAGCCAAAATTGGAACTAACTCTGGATCATTGTAATCGAACCTTCTATCCCAGTTAAGAGAAAAGATCGTTCTGTTCAATTCACGATCAGATGGATCAAAGTCTTCATAACTTAAACCTCCCTCATCAAAATACATATCAGTATAGTTGATGTAACGACTTGCTTCGTCATCATCTTCCAATCCAATATAGATTTTATCACGAGCGATAGAATCCTTTACCCATTCAACAAACTGACGGTACTCATTGTTTGAGATTTCAGTTTGGTCCATATAAAATGCTTGAACCGAAACCGTTTTTGGTCGCGTTTGATGAAGGAATGGCATATCGCCATCATTCTCACCCATCTGGTATGATCCCGCAGGAATATACACCATTCCTAAAGGAATTTGTGGGTGGTACACTGGCCTTCCTAACGAACCCGTTAAGTGTCCAGTTCTCGAACTACACGCTGCCAGAACTACGCTGACAATAGCAAATAACAAAAGTTTTTTCATTCTACCTCTTTTTAATCAACCGGATACCAAATTAACAACTTACAGGATCTTAATTCTCTGATATAACGGTTATATCACCACAATGGTTACAAATATTCTAAAATAATTTCAAATTTACAACCATCTTGGGTGTTTAGATTTCTGAATTGGCACTGGAGGAAGGTAGTAGCAATACTTAACCATTACCTCATGTGTTCCTTTAGAAATCTTAGAAAGTCTATTAATTGATATGTCATAAGAGTACCCAATTGTTAAGTTTCTTATTGGCATATACCCTAGCATAACTGCTACCGCGTCTGATACTCGATAAGTCAAACCACCATAGGCCATTTGATTCCATATGTATCTCGCATTAATATCTGCAGAAAATTTAATCATATCAGTTCTCAATAAAACATTTGTTTCTAAATCACCAGGACCTAAATCTCTAAATGTTTTACCTCCCATTAAATAATAGTGTCTAGCAGTATTGAAAGCTCCAACAGTGGACGAACCTCCTACAACTGACTCAGTTAAATGCGTTGATGAAATACCTACATAGTAATCCTGTGCTCCTTTCCAATATAGACCAAAATTTAAATCTAAATTAATTGCTGAATACGACGTCGGTAATGTTGGATCGATCGCTGTTGTTGGTGGAACCCAATTTGGATTCATACCAAAATTCACCATACCTACACCGACTCCAATTCCCAACTCACCAGCAGAACCTAACTGAAGAGGGTAAGACAAATTCAATAACAAGTTATTTTGTCTATTAAAACCAATTGCATCATGAAAAAATGAAATTCCAACATTTATCGGAATCCAACGCGATAAATTAGCTTCAACGTTTAAAATCGCTGAATTCGGAGCTCCATTTACCTTATCCCATTGATTTCTATACATTGTTGTTGCACAAATCCCTTCGTCTATTCCTGTTTCACCAGGATTCAAACTCATCTTATCGTACATGAAATGTGTAATCAATTTATCCTGTTGCGCATTTGAGATACCTCCTATACACAACGTAAATAATGATACTGCAAGTAATCCTTTTTTCATATTATAGTAATTCAATTGTTCATTCTACTAGACAATTAACTTATTGTAGAGCAGGAAAAATCATCTAATTAGGCGACTAAAATAGCTATTTTAATTTATAATTGAAATTTTTATTCATCATTGTTAAAAAAAACATGAAAATGTATTTTTAATTTAGAATAAATTGAAAAGTGTTTTAGCTTAGTTTCTGAAGTGTTTTCCACCACAGGTCAGGAATAACGTTGGAAAGCGCATTTTCGTAATCTTGTTTATCACACGGCACCATACAATGCCTTTCATACAAATTATTTTCAACGGAGGTATATTTCACTTCTAGCCACCATCGTTCGGACTTATTGCTTTTATAAAAAACAAGTTCATCAGCCACATCTTCTGCCTGAACATGAAACTTCGTATATGCTTTTTTACTCCCTATTGGAAAATCCCCTACACGTTGTGACACTCCATCCAAAAAATACCAGATCATTTGTGCTATCAAACTAGCCGAGGTTTCATTCTGCAATGGATCAACATTAAAAATACCGAAGCACGACATTTTATCACTTATTCCTGCGTATTTGGAAAGCTGACAAACCTGCTCTGCGTAAAATCCATTCGGGTTTTTATAATAATTCAAATCTGTTTCCGAAGATTTAATTGACCCAAAATCAATGGACAACACGTCCGCATTTCTTAAATGTGGTTCAGCAGTTCTAAAGTCCGCATTAAACTCACCTAAACGGCAAACATCAAAATATAACTTCTCAAATAATTCAAAATCATTTTTCTTTACGAACGGGCGTTGAATACCAATAGTAGAGTAATTAAACAAATAACAGGGGCGTTGCATTAAAAGATGACTCACATAACCATTTGCGCTAATCAATTCATTTGGATCACCAATATCAAATTGGCTGTCCAAAGCGCAAATGTTAATCATGCGCTCCAACGTTTCAAATCCTTTATAACAAGAAAGCGTTAGATCCTGTCCCCCACCAATTAACACTGGAATGACATCGTGTTTTACCAATTCCGATACAACTTGAGAAAGCGCGAAATAAGTGTCTTCAATCTTACCTCCAGGCATAATTGTTCCAAGATCATAAATATCTCTTGACCAATTTTCACCCTGATACAGCTCATTAAGAAATGTTCTGAATGAATTTTTAGTTGCGCTATATGAAATTGTGCTATTTCTATATTCGGGAATATCAAATATCGCGATTGAATTCGATTTGATTTCTGGAAAACCATTCTCATCATGGCGAATTATAGATTCACCAAGAGAATTTTCAAGAATTGGATAGTCAGATCTCAGTGATTGGAAATAAATCGAAACGTCTTTCATACAATGTATTTAGACAAAAATATTTCTTTTTATCAGATCAAATAAGAAGCTTTTCAAATTCTTTACATACAGAATCGTTGAAAACTCTAT
Source organism: uncultured Flavobacteriales bacterium (assembly GCA_913059205.1). Taxonomy (GTDB): domain Bacteria; phylum Bacteroidota; class Bacteroidia; order Flavobacteriales_D; family Crocinitomicaceae; genus UBA4466. Next base: position 433 of record CAJXRM010000131.1, on the reverse strand, counting down.
TATTTCTTTTTAGCTGCTTTTTTTGCTGGAGCTTTCTTTGCGGCGGCTTTCTTTTTCTTCGGCTTGTTTGCTTCTAGCATCTCTTGAACTTTTTCAAGTGTTAATGCTTCAACATTAAATGTTTTGGGCAATTCTATTTTTGTTTTACCCTTCACAATGTTAAACCTCCCCCAGCGTGCTTTTTCAACTGATATCCCTTCTTCCAACCAGTGGTGAATAATTTTATCGATGTCTTTTTGCTTCTTCGTTTCAATAAGTTCAATAATATCGTCCTTAGACAAATTATCGAAATCATATTTTCGATTTACATTAATAAATGTATCATTCCACTTAATGAATGGTCCAAATCTACCGGTTCCTTTTTGAACAGGCATTCCTTCGTATCTGTCTCTTATACACATCTGACGCTGCCGACGATCTACTCTGTGTAGAT
>CAJXRM010000130.1 GCA_913059205.1 uncultured Flavobacteriales bacterium | reverse complement strand
GAGATTTCTGCCTGTCTCGTGGGCTCGGAGATGTGTATAAGAGACAGGTATTAGGGGTTTCTAAAGGTGCAGATGCAGCTGAGATTAAAAAAGCATATCGAAAGTTAGCATTGAAATACCATCCAGATAAAAATGAAGGAGATGCTGCAGCTGAAGAAAAATTTAAAGAAGCAGCAGAAGCCTACGAGGTATTGAGTAATCAAGAGAAAAAACAACGTTATGATCAATTTGGTCACGCTGGAATGGGCGGTGGTGCTGGCGGATTTGGCGGAGGAATGAATATGGACGATATCTTCTCTCAATTTGGAGATATTTTTGGCGGCGCATTTGGCGGTGGAGGAAGCTTTGGAGGTAGTCGAGGTGGAGGTCGCTCAAGAACTGTTCGAGGCACAAATCTTCGTGTAAAAATGAAATTGAACCTAGAAGAAATTGCCGAAGGTGTTCAAAAGAAAATCAAAGTGAATAAGCTTGTTAATGCTGACGGGGTAACCTATAAAACATGTTCAACGTGTAATGGTTCCGGTCGTATTACGCGCGTTCAACAAACGTTCTTGGGAGCAATGCAAACGCAATCGACATGTAATTCATGTCAAGGCGCTGGAAAAATGATAGATAAACGTCCATCTGGGGCTGATGCACAAGGATTGGAACGTAAAGAAGAAGTGATTGAAATTGAAATTCCAGCAGGAGTTCAAGAAGGTATGCAACTAAGTGTTCAGGGAAAAGGAAACGCAGGTCCTTTTGACGGAATTCCAGGAGATTTAATTGTTGTAATTGAGGAAATTCCAAGCGAAGATTTACGACGTGATGGAGAGCATTTACATTACGATGCTTATGTGAATTTTGTTGATGCTGTTTTAGGGCAATCGATTGAAATTCCAACAGTTAGTGGAAAAGCTAAGATTAAGGTTGAGCCGGGAACGCAAAGTGGTAAAGTATTGCGTTTAAAAGGCAAAGGATTGCCTATCCTTCAAGGATACGGAAGTGGAGATTTGTTCGTTCATATAAATGTTTGGACGCCGAAAAAAGTATCGAAAGAAGAAAAAGCAATATTGGAGAAATTGAGAGAAAGTGAAAACTTCACTCCAAGTCCAGATCATAATGATAAAGGCTTTTTTCAACGCATGAAAGACATGTTTCAATAAATGAACTTTTTAAACTTAGCGGATAAAGGTCAAGGGAACGGTGGAACGTATATGTTTGCCGTAGTCGTTATCTTTTTTTCGTTAGTAGCTGGTCAGCTGGTTTCTGAAATTATCGCTGTAAACCAACTTGGATTTTCATTAACGAAGCTTCCAAAGAACGCGGATTTAAATCTTGTCTTAACCTTGCTCTTAATTCCTTTTGCGTTCGTATTTGCTGCGGTTTTAATGTGCATTAAGTTTTTATTCAAACGACCAGTATTGTCCGTATTTACCGCTAGAACTTTTTTCGATTGGAAACGATTTTTCACTTCTTTTGGAATTTGGGGAATGGTCTTAACCATTGCTTTGGCAATTGGAATTTCTACCGGACAGCCAGTTGACTGGAACTTTAATCCTACAACTTTCTTCCTTTTATTTCTTATTTCCATTTTCTTAATTCCCATTCAAACAACAGCTGAAGAATTGATGTTCAGAGGGTTTTTATTGCAGACCTTTGGCAAGATTTTTAAAAAAGGCTGGATATCAATTCTTTTAACTGGAGCTTTATTTGGATTTCTTCACTGGGCGAATCCTGAAGTAGCGTTAATAGGAAATATTTTGCTATTGTATTATATTGGAACTGGCGTATTTTTAGGGGTGTTGGCTGTTTTAGATGACGGTATGGAATTACCAATGGGTTATCATGCAATTAACAATATTTTCGCTTCTGTTGTTCTAACAAATGACTGGCAGGCGTTCCACACGGATGCATTATTCATAGATCGTTCTGGGCCCGTTTTTGGTTGGGAATCTTGGTTAACTATTGTTGTTCTTCAACCACTTTTAGTCTTACTATTCGCGAAGTTGTATAAATGGAAAAATATAAAATCAAAGTTGTTCTAACTTTCAATTTTCTATAGTTGAATTTTCAATAAAGATGTAATAACATCCAAGCTTATCAATAAATAAAGGCTATTCAATTAGTATTCTATTCGTGGTCTTTGTTCCGCTTTGCCCTATAGAAACGATAAAATAAGCTCCTTTTGGTAAATGAGAAAGGTCTATTGATAAAATGTTGAGATCAGGATGTACATCAGTGTAATAAACTTGATTCCCAATTAAGTCAACCACTTTAATTGATGCCAAGTCATGCTCTTTTATATCCAATACATGGACAATACCTTTACTTGGATTTGGAATAACTTTTATTTCATTTTCATTGATGCAGTCATATATTGCTATGGTTTTAAGTTTATTTCTTTTTCCATCGAAATCAACTTGCGTTAGCCTGTAATATCCTTTTTTCATCCTACTTTTCAATGCATAAGTGTATTCTGTAGTGGAAGATGAAGATCCCATTCCAGACTTCCTGCCAATTTCTACCCAGTTTTCAGCATCTTCACTATAGTCGATAGCAAAATAATCATTGTGACTTTCGGAGGCAGTTGCCCAGTCAAATACTATTCCATCCGTGGTGCATTCATAATCAAAATAAACCAGTTCTGCGGCAAGAATGACTGGTAAACCATCAATGCCAGTAATATAGAGCTCTGTTACTGCTCCTGCATTACCATCTACAATCAAATAGTATGTTTGTCCTGGAACCGCCGTGAAGCAATGATTACTACTCATAACTGAACCAACATTGGATGAGTAAATGTCATTTTGTGGGCAATTTGCAACATTCCATGTACCTGCGCAAGGTGTTCCTGCATTAGTTGGCGACACAATAATTGATTGTACACCAGTAGCTGAGCCACTCACAGCGTTGACTCCACTAATGTTTACACAGACATCAGCTGTTGATGGTGTAAATGCAATCCAAACATTATTTTCACTAGTGCTCATCCATGTGCATCCTGATATCGTTGCAGCTGGAGCTGTAGGCTGCGTATTAACATGTGAAGCTGTTGTTGCACATAATGGGCTACCATCCCAAACAATGGCATTCGTACAATTTAGACCAGCTGATGGATTTGCTGGGGCAACTGGAATTGGTTCTCCAAATGTTAGACCAGCACTAATAACCGTTGGTGGTTCATTGCTAGATTCCCGTCCAAAATACATCGTCCAAGTTCCATTGGCATTAACACCATTAAACAAAGTGGAAATGTCTCCAATGGTTGAAAAAACACCTGAGCGACTATCAGTGTCTACAGTATAAACTTGACCTGAAACTGGAAAATAATCGGGATATTTATTTAAACAAGGTTGAGGAGCTCTAAATTTATAATCCAATAAAACGTTTTGAGCGTTATAACTTCCAGGATCACCCATTCTATTTGCAATTTGGACACATGTTCCATTCGGAGCGGCTAAAAAAATTGAACCGTACAACCTTCTATTTGTTCTTAAGCGCAGATCAATTTCTAATAGTTGATTCGTTGGTGATATTATTCCAACACCAGAAACTGTGAATGTCACAGTTCTATTTGAACTGCACGATGTAATGTTTTGTGTTGCATTTATTAAATTCAATGGTAACGCTCCTGTGGCGCTGAAACTTTGACTGTTTGCATCTGAAGCAACAATGCAGAATAAACAAGAGAAAAAAGAAAATTTAATAGTATGGAGAAGAGTATTCATTGGAGAGTATTTTTGATTAGTTCTTAGTGAAAATAGACTATTTTGAATTATTAAACTCAGATTAATCATGGAAAGTTAAATATTGAACAATGTTGAATTTAATCGTGATTAAAAAAACGAATAGTGAGACTACTAAAAAAGTAATCTCACTATTATTCACTAGAACTAAACTGAAAAGTGAATTAAACCGCCTTTTTGATTATCTATATACTTTTTGAGTCGTTCCATCCGAGTACACTTCAAGAACTAGTCCTTTATAAAAAGGTCCCACATCTTGCCCCATCATATTTACTGTTTTAATCAAATCAAATTTGGAAAGCCTGTTGTCAACACTAATCATCTTATATACATTTGACTTTCCATCGATATCCACTTGTGTTAATCGGTAGTAATTTATTGTTGGTTCAAAAGAACGATCTTCTAAACTATAACTCAATGGAAAGGAAGAGTTGCCTGATGCTTCGGATCTGCCTACAAGGCTCCATTCAGCACCATTTAATGAACGTTCAATTATAAAATAATCACTGTTTTGTTCTGTTGCAGTGGTCCAAATTAAATGATTGATTCGCTCTGATTTAGTACAAGTAAATTCTGTAAGATCAACAGGTAAAACGGTCATGCAATTACTCACAGCACCAATTGGTGCCATAGGATCTGGAACAGGTGTCCATCTAAAAATAGTTCCAGTTCCAGGTCCAGCCTTACCAGCGGTTGAATTAGATGTTCCTGGATTTACTGGAATGACAAATGTTGGTTTATTGTTTGCGTCATTTCTAACGTTATTAAAATTCATTGTATTGCTGGTTCCAGATGGCAATGCAACTCCAGCTGTTGTGTTGTTGTTCCAAACGGATCCTGTGGAGGACTTTCGTCGAACATTAAAATCACTCGCATTGGCTCCTCTTAATCCAACTTGTACATCGCTTGTTATACTTCCATTACTAGTAGTTCTTGGATTACTGATTAAATAACAAAATTCGATAACGTTGGTTGTTTCGTACAATCGAATTTGAAAATGAAGTCTATCGTTACTATGACCATTTACAACTCTTCTCCAGTAATTTGTTGTGACAAATGGAACTTGATTCGCATCACCAAAATAACTTTGTCCCCATTGAAGTACGAGTACTCTATTTGGCGAGGAACCTTCAACTCTGGCTCCATAAGATGAAGTCCCAGTTGTTTGTAAATCCGTTCCGAAAGCGCTGAAGCAATTATTGAAATTTGTAAGAGGAAAAGGACTCGTTGCGGTTGTGACTGAAGGGTTTCCAAATGCTGCCCATCCATCATGAGAAATTGTAAAATTTGAACCAGCACTGAAATTCGTACCCCCACTGCAAAAGTCAAATGGTGACGAGAATGTGACTCGGTTAGATGAACTAACTCCAATAGTTCCACTCGTTGAGGCAAGCGTCGGGTCTCCGACAATTGCTTGATAGACTCCTGTAGTCTCGGTAAATGCATAATTTGCTACCTGCAAATGCGATTGTTTGGGAAAAATTAAGGCAGCCGAAAAAATGACAGCGGTGTGTAGTAGTGTTTTCATACAAGTAGTAGTTGTATAATAGGTAAATAAAAAATATTAAAATTGAATCTAAAAATTCAACGCTCAAAACTAACACTAAGTATTGGTTAATTACGCAATAATAAATCTGTCTCTTATACACATCTCCGAGCCCACGAGACAGGCAGAAATCT
>CAJXRM010000129.1 GCA_913059205.1 uncultured Flavobacteriales bacterium | reverse complement strand
GTAGATCGTCGGCAGCGTCAGATGTGTATAAGAGACAGTATTAGCGCCATAACTTAAATTATTATTTATTATGTCAGAAGAAAACAATGGAGCTCAGCCTCAAGGAAAACAAATGGGTGTTGCAGGTTTCGTATTAGCACTTGCAACTTTGATATTCTCAAGTTGGATCGCAGCTATTGCTGCAGCGTCAATCATTACAGGTGGAAGCGCTTGGTTAATGTACGTATGGTTAGTATTAGCTATCGTTTCAGTTGTATTGTCAGGAATGGCAATGTCTAAACTAGGTAAAACTGGTGGAAAGAAAGGATTGGCTGTTGCTGGTTTAGTTATCGGTATCGTTTCTGTTGTATGGAGCGCGATTTTAGTAGCAGGTTTATCTGTTGCTGCATCTGCTGCTGATACTTTAGGAGATAGCGATGAGTGGAGAGACGCTATGGAGCAATTAGACGAATTAGGTGAGCAATAATTAGCTTAGCTAAATAAATTGAGCCCTTTATGTTAATTCATAAAGGGCTTTTTTTTGCTCATTTTTTAAATGAATTAGTTTTAATCGTATTTTTACCGCACTTATGAATAAAGACATCGACTTACTCGATAAAGAGATAATTGACACTGCGCCTCCTGCCCAAAGACCAGTATTTATAACTGTTTTGTGTATTCTTACATTTAGTGGAGCCGGACTAACGATAATAACTTCGTTGTTCAGTATTTTCACAATGGGACAGCTCGAGACAAGTATGAATAACATGAATGAAGCTTTTGGAGATTCAGATATAGGAATGGATTTTGGAAACTCTTACCGTTGGATGAAGCTTTCTTATGTTCTAAATTTAGTTGGTTCACTTTTGTGTCTTGCCGGGGCATTATTTATGTGGAAATTAAAGAGATTGGGATTTTATATTTATATAGTTGGACAGCTTCTTCCAATTATTGGATCATTTATGACAATGAATTCAATAAAAATGGGAGCTTTTGCAAGTTTGGGAATAATAGCAACTATTATCGGAATGATGTTTCCAATTGCGTTTATAATAATGTACGGATTGAATTTAAAACACATGAAATAAAATGAGTGAATACGATGATTTATTAGACCCAGGGGTTAGAGATTCTGGAAACTCTGTAGTTGGATCAAAAATACCAAATGCAAATGCCATTTTGACTTTGGGTATTCTTTCAATCGTCGGGTGTGGATTGTATATAATTCCAGGATTAGTTTGTGGAATTATTTCATTGTCACTTTTTCCTAAAGCCAAAAGAATTTATTTGGAAGATCCTGCTCGATTTGAAGACTCATATAAAAACGCAAAAGGTGGATTTGTCTGCGCCGTTATAGGTACTTCGCTTGCTGCATTGTTCTTCTTGTTTTTCATCGTTGCTTTCTTTATTGGGGTTTCAACATTTGCAAGATTTTGATAGAATGTAGCTGGAAGTCAACCTTCGGTATTGATTGTTTGACTTGTGGTTTTCAGCGCTCTGTTAAATTGTTGTTTGAGGGAGAATTAATTGACAGTTTTCTTCTATTTCCCGCTACGATACCTTTGTTAATCATTTTTATGGTTTTACCAATTCATTTGGTTTTTAAATTTAAACATGGAGCACGTGTTATTGTGTACTCATTTTCAATGGCCGCACTTTTAATCGTTTTTAATTATGTTGTTAAATTGACTGATAAATCATTATTTCATCAACATTCTACTGAAATACATCAACAATTTTAGTGCTTTTCTTAACTTTGACTAAATCTTCAAATAAGAATTATGTCAGACGATAAAAAAATCATTTTTTCAATGGTGGGTGTCTCAAAAGATACACCTCAAGGAAAGCAAATAATTAAAGATATTTATCTTTCGTTTTATTACGGAGCAAAGATCGGAATCATTGGTCTTAATGGTTCAGGTAAATCAACTGTGATGAAAATTATTGCAGGACTTGATCAATCGTATCGTGGAGATGTTGTTTTTTCTGATGGATACACTGTTGGGTATCTACCGCAAGAACCGGAACTGGATGAAAATAAGACTGTAAAAGAAATTGTAATGGAAGGCGTTCAGGAAACGGTGGACATTCTTAAAGAATTTGAAGACATCAACAATTCTTTCATGGACGAAGAAATCATGAATGATCCAGATAAAATGGATAAGTTGATTACACGACAAGGTGTTGTACAGGATCAAATTGATGCATTGGATGCATGGGAATTGGATACAAAATTGGAACGTGCGATGGATGCATTGCGTTGCCCACCAGACGATCAGAAAATTGGAACGTTATCAGGTGGAGAGCGAAGAAGAGTTGCTTTATGTCGTCTATTATTGAAAACACCAGACATTTTATTGCTAGATGAGCCTACGAATCACCTAGATGCTGAATCAATTGAATGGTTGGAGCAACATTTACAGCATTATAAAGGAACTGTTATTGCCGTAACTCACGATAGATATTTCTTAGACAATGTGGCCGGTTGGATTCTTGAACTTGACCGTGGGCAAGGAATTCCATGGAAAGGTAATTATTCTTCTTGGTTGGAACAGAAAGGCAATCGATTGAAAGAGGAGGAAAAAACTGAATCGAAACGTCAGAAAATGTTGGCGCGCGAGTTGGAATGGGTTAGAATGAATCCAAAAGGGCGACATGCAAAAAATAAAGCACGTATTGCAAACTACGACAAAATGATGGCTGAAGATATCGGGACAAAAGAAGCAATTCTTGAAATGCCAATTCCAAATGGACCGCGTTTAGGAACGAATGTTATTGATGCTGAGCACGTTTCAAAAGCATTTGGAGATAAATTGTTGTACGGAGATTTGAATTTTAAACTTCCTCCAGCTGGTATAGTCGGAATTGTAGGTCCGAATGGTGCGGGTAAAACAACAATCTTCAAAATGATAATGGGGGCGCTGCAACCAGATTCAGGTGAATTTAAAGTTGGAGAAACTGTAAAGCTAGGGTATGTTGACCAAACTCATGAAGACATCAGTCCTGAAAAAACAGTTTATGATGTTGTTTCTGATGGGTTAGAGTATATTGAGATTGGTAGTCAAAAAGTGATCGCAAGAGCCTATTTGTCGAAATTCAATTTCAGTGGATCAGATCAAAATAAAAAAGTTGGTGTATTGTCTGGAGGAGAACGTAACAGACTTCACCTTGCTATGACCTTGAAAACTGAGGCGAACGTACTTTTGCTAGATGAGCCTACAAATGATATTGACGTGAATACCTTGAGAGCGTTAGAGGAAGGAATTCAGAATTTTGCGGGTTGTGCTGTTGTGATTTCACACGATAGATGGTTCTTGGATAGAATTTGCACGCATATTTTAGCATTTGAAGGTGATTCAGAAGTGTATTGGTTTGAAGGTTCATATACAGAATACGAAGAAAATCGTAAAAAACGACTTGGTGATCACGGACCAAAACGTATTCGTTATAAAAAGTTAGTCAAATAATGAGTGAACAACCGAATAACCCTTTGCATGGTAAAACGTTGGAATCGATTTTAGTCGAATTGGTGGAGCAGTTAGGATGGGAGCAAATGGGTTACTTAGTTCCAATTAATTGCTTTTTGAAAGATCCAAGTATCAAGAGTAGTCTAAAGTTTTTACGCAGAATGCCTTGGGCACGAGAAAAAGTGGAAAATCTTTACATAGAGCGCATATATCAATTCAATTTGAAAAAATAATTTTTTGACCATATTTTGGTCACATTAAAACCAATAAAAATAATGTCAGTAAGAAGCTTAGAACCAAAGGAAATGTGGAATCATTTTGCAGATTTAAATGCAATTCCTCGTCCTTCAAAAAAAGAAGAGAGAGTAATTGAGTTTATGATGAATTTCGGAAAATCATTGGGTTTAGAGACTTTGCAAGATGATATTGGAAATGTGATTATTAAAAAAGCGGCTTCCAAAGGAATGGAAAACCGCAAGACTGTTATTTTACAGTCACACTTGGATATGGTTCACCAAAAAAACGCCAGTACGATTTTTGATTTTGATTCGCAAGGAATTGAAATGATAGTAGAAGGCGATTGGGTAAAAGCAAACGGGACGACTTTAGGTGCGGATAATGGAATTGGAGTAGCCTCAATTATGACAGTTTTGGCTTCAAATACAATTGCTCATCCTCCAATAGAAGCCATGTTTACAATAGATGAAGAGACTGGGATGACCGGAGCGATTAAATTGGATCCAACGAATTTTTCAGGAGAAATATTGCTGAATTTGGATACGGAGGATGATGACGAATTGTCCATTGGCTGTGCAGGAGGAATTGATACGAACACAAAATATGCGTATAAAACAGAAGAGGTCGTAGCTGATTCAAAAATTATCGAAATTACAGTGAATGGCTTACTCGGCGGACACTCGGGAATGGATATTGACAAGGGAAGAGGGAATGCGAATAAATTGATGAATCGTATTTTGTATCATTTGATTTCAATGGTAGATTTTCAGTTGATTTCAATTGACGGGGGAAGTTTACGAAATGCAATTCCTAGAGAATCTGTTGCTGTAGTGGCAGTAAAATCGAGTCAAATGGCTTTGTTTGAAAGTGAATTAAATAAAGTGTCAGAAGTTTTAGCTTCTGAATATAAAAGTGTTGAGCCGAAATTAAATATTACTTCTGCTGCCGTTGCGTGTGATAGCGCTGCAGTTTCTCGTGAAGATGCGCTAAAAATTATTAATACAATTTATTCAGTTTTTAACGGTGTATTCAGGATGAGTCCAGATTTTGAAGGGCTCGTTGAGACTTCGTCAAGTTTAGCTAGAGTAATTGTAAAAGATGGAGAATTTATTACTCAATCACTTCAAAGAAGTAGTGTTGAAAGTACAAAAGATGATGTCGCAAATACAATTCGCGCTTCTTTTGAATTGGCGGGATGCGCTGTTGTTCAAAATGGCGATTATCCAGGTTGGCAACCAAATACTGATTCAGAAATATTGAATCTTATGGCAGACTTGTATCGTGAGAAATTCAATGAGGAACCAAATATAAAAGCATGTCATGCCGGTCTTGAATGTGGAATTTTATTGAAGCATTTACCAAAAGTTGATATGATTTCATTTGGGCCTAATATTCGAGCGCCACATTCACCGGATGAAAAAGTTCAAATTTCATCTGTTCAAAAATTTTGGAGTTATTATTTAGACACCCTACAAAGAATTCCTCAAAAAGGGTAGGTGTGAGCGGTCAACACGAACTTGTAGAGTTAGCGAATGCTAAGATGCCTTTTGGTAAATATCAAGGGCGTTTTTTGATCAATCTACCAGAGTTTTATTTGGTTTGGTATAAAAATCAAGGGTTTCCTGCTGGTAAGTTGGGCCGCCAATTAGAGCTTGTTCTGGAAATAAAAGTCAATGGACTTGAAAATTTAATCTATCCTTTGATAAAAAAGTAGATTAATTTACAAATGGATATTTATTGGTATTTATCTGATTGTTAAGTTGTTGCACCTGATTAGTCGCAGTTATGAATTAAAAGTTTTGTTTACAAAAGAAAATAATTATTTTTTTTGAAACATTATTTAAACTCGTGACGTAAATGGGGCAGTAATTAAAAGTTATAAGATATGCAACCAATTTTAATGCTGTCTCTTATACACATCTCCGAGCCCACGAGACAGGCAGAAATCTC
>CAJXRM010000128.1 GCA_913059205.1 uncultured Flavobacteriales bacterium | reverse complement strand
AAGTAATATTCTGCATCATCAAGATTGAGAATTATTTTTTGTTCTTGACCAATTTCACGTGTAAACTTGGATAATAACCAAATATTTTGAACCTCTTCCGCTAACTGAAGACTGATGAGGTTTTTTGCAACACTTAGTTCTATTTGACCAAAAAAATCATACACCTTTGCCTGAAAGTTAAACGCTTTAGCAAGTACAGATTTGTCTTTTCCACGACGCGCAAAATTGATTGATTTATTCGAATAATAAATCGCAGAATCTTTTAAATTGGCTGACATGAAATTCAATGACAAGTACGAATAGGCTTCTGAAAGTTTTTGGTTGTTTCTTTCCTTTTTCGCCAGTTTGATAGCTAGCTTTAAATAGAAGTCAGCTGTCTCAAACTCTTGCATGTTACTGTGGTAGTACCCTAAATGCCTGAACAATTTAAATTGAACCTCATCTGAATTTAACTTATTTAGAAAAGGTTGACATGCTAAAATTGATTTAAAATAATCATGTTGATCACCTAACAACAGCGCAATTTCTGCATTGAAAAATAACGCGTTGAACCGTATTGAATCTTCAAAATTTATACTTTCATCAACAATTATGTGTCGAATTGAATCGGCTTTTTGAATATTATTTTGCTTGTAATACTCGCCAAGCGCCATTAAACGGCTGTACTTTTTCTTTGTGTTTTTTTCTGAGAAATACGATGAAACCAGTTGGCTCTCTTTCGAGGCTTGCCCATGTGACTCTTCCGCACCAAATAGCACAAAAAAGAAAGAAAGGAGGACGGAGAATGAAAGCTGTTTAAACATCGTAAAGTAAAAATAAGGTTTTAGTTGGTTTTAAAGTGCTTCAGATTTAGTTTTTTAAGACTTTCAAACTGGAATTTTGTATTCTGACAATCTGAAATTATAATATTATCTTTGCGCCCTTAATTGCATTTTGAAGATCATGGAATACAACTTTATTGACATAGAAAAGAACTGGAGAAAGTTTTGGGCGGAAAACAAAACGTTTAAAGCGGAGGACAAATCCCAAAAACCTAAGTTTTATGTCTTAGATATGTTCCCGTATCCTTCAGGTGCAGGATTACATGTTGGTCACCCACTTGGGTACATTGCCTCTGACGTATATGCTCGTTACAAACGTTTGCAAGGATACAATGTATTGCATCCCATGGGTTATGATTCTTTTGGTCTTCCCGCAGAACAATATGCAATTCAAACAGGGCAACATCCGGCTGTTACGACAAAAACGAATATTGAAGGGGGAACGGATAACCAAGGAAATAAAATTGCTGGTTATCGCAATCAATTGGACATCATGGGATTCTCATTTGATTGGGACCGTGAGGTAAGAACTTCCTCCCCGGAATATTACAAATGGACGCAGTGGATTTTCAAACAATTGTACAATTCTTATTACGACAACACAGCTGACAAAGCGCAAACAATTGATACGTTAATTGCAACTTTTGAAGCAAACGGAAATGCGGATGTAAATGCTGCAAATGATTGTGATTTTACTTTTTCTGCGGAGGAATGGAAAGCTTTTTCTGACAAACGCAAAGAAGAAGTATTGCAAATGTACCGTTTGACTTTCCTTGCAGATTCTTGGGTAAACTGGTGTCCTGCTTTGGGAACAGTTTTGGCGAATGATGAGGTTGTAAATGGTGTTTCTGAACGTGGCGGACATCCTGTTGAGCAAAAATTAATGCGTCAATGGTCAATGCGAATTAAAGCTTATGCTGAGCGCTTATTGACTGGATTAGAAACGATCGATTGGACAGACTCAATTAAAGACCAACAACGCAACTGGATTGGGAAATCCGTTGGTGCATCTGTGCAATTTGCTTTGGAAAGTGGAGAGGATAAAATCGAAGTCTTCACAACTCGCCCTGATACAATTTACGGAGTTTCGTTCATGGTTCTTGCGCCAGAACATCCACTGGTAGATGAAATTACAACAGCCGAATATGCAGAAGCTGTTGCAGAATACAAAAAACAAGCATCCTTGAAGTCGGAAAGAGACAGACAAGCAGATGTAAAAAATATTACGGGACAGAATACCGGTGCGTTTGCTATTCACCCATTTACAGGTGAAAAAGTGCAGATTTGGATTGGAGATTATGTCTTGGCTTCCTATGGAACAGGCGCTGTAATGGCGGTTCCATGTGGAGATCAAAGAGATTGGGATTTCGCGAAGCACTTTGGAATTGAAATCATCAATATTTTTGAAGGAAAAGACATTTCTGAAGCTGCTTACACAGAAAAAGATGCGGTAATTGCTAATTCAGATTTCTTGAACGGTCTTCCAGCGAAAAAAGCGATTAAATTGGCGATTTTCGAAATTGAAAAACGTGGATTTGGTAAAGGAAAAACGCAATACAGATTGAGAGACGCAGTTTTCTCACGTCAACGTTATTGGGGAGAACCTTTCCCGGTGTATTACAAAGATGAAATGCCGTATTTGGTAGATGATCAATATTTGCCAATAACATTGCCTGAAGTGGATAAATATTTGCCGACAGAAGATGGCGAACCGCCTTTGGCCCGTGCAGAGAAATCTGCTTGGAACCATTTTGAAGGAGATAGAATGGAATTCAATACCATGCCAGGTTGGGCAGGAAGTTCTTGGTACTTCTTGCGTTACATGGATCCAAAAAACGACAATGAATTTGTTGCGAAGGAAAAAGTGGAGTATTGGCAAAATGTCGATTTATACATTGGTGGTTCTGAACACGCAACAGGACATTTGTTGTATGCTCGTTTCTGGACAAAATTCTTACATGATTTAGGATATGTTCCTTTTGATGAACCGTTTAAGAAGTTGATCAACCAAGGAATGATTTTGGGGAGAAGTAGTTTTGTGTACAGGATTCCTACTATTAAATCATCTTCAATTATAAAACCACCAAACTTCAAGTTTTTAGATGTTTTTATTTCTTTAAATAGATTAAATCAATTAAAATCAAACCCAAAAGACTGGACTCTTTTAAAAGAACAGTATAGCACTTTTGGCAACGAGTTAGTTGAAGACATTAACAAGGCTTACGCTATTCCTGTTGATATTAATATTGTAGACAATGACATTCTTGATTTAGAGAGGTATAGGTCTAATTTAGAATCAGTTAACGAATTTAAAGAAATCACGGATCTAAAATTCATATTAGAAGATGACGGAACTTACATCTGCGGTCACGAAGTAGAAAAAATGTCCAAGTCGAAATACAATGTTCAAACTCCAGATGAGTTGGTTGAGAAATTTGGCGCTGATACTTTACGTATGTACGAAATGTTCTTAGGACCATTGGAACAAGCAAAACCTTGGGACACCAAAGGAATAAACGGTGTACACAACTTTTTACGTAAATTCTGGCGTTTGTTCAACATAGATGAAAGTGGTGTTGCACAATTGTCAAACGATGCACCAAGTAAAGATGCTTTGAAAACATTGCACAAAACAATCAAGAAAGTAGGAGATGATTTAGATCGTTTCTCTTTCAATACTGGTGTTTCCAACTTTATGATTTGCGTCAACGAATTAACCGACCAA
Organism: uncultured Flavobacteriales bacterium; assembly: GCA_913059205.1. GTDB lineage: Bacteria > Bacteroidota > Bacteroidia > Flavobacteriales_D > Crocinitomicaceae > UBA4466. The sequence continues at coordinate 2,289 of CAJXRM010000128.1, read as the reverse complement.
AAATGCAATAACAAAGCAATTTTAGAAGAGTTGGTAATCTTGGTTTCTTCTTACGCTCCGCATATCTGTGAAGAATTATGGGTGAAATTGGGCAACAAAGCTGGAACGTTGAGTTATGCTAAATTCCCTGAATTCAACGAAGCTAACTTGGTTGAAGCGAATATTCAATATCCAGTTTCATTCAACGGTAAAATGCGTTTCAAAATTGAATTGCCAACTGCCATGAATCCAAAAGAAGTGGAAGCAGCAGTTTTGGCATACGAGCAAACACAAAAATATTTGGAAGGTAATACACCAAAGAAAATGATTGTTGTTCCAGGAAAGATTGTGAACGTGGTGATGTAGGAAGTCCGTTACTTTTTCTCATTCTTGACTTATAAGAGTAGAACCAAAATTCTTTCTTATGAAATCGATTCTATTTTTCCTGGCTATTTCTCTAACGTCTGTAGGTTATTCTCAATCAAATAAGTTCGCGCCGTTGTTAGTTCGGGTAATGAACAACAACAAACAACCTATTCCATTTGACAAAATCATTTTTAAAGGTCGCACCAATAAAAAAACGATTGTTGGAGTAACGGGAGTCAACGGTGCGTTTAATACAACTTTGCCTGTTGGAGATATATATGATGTAGAAATTGATGCGATAGGAGAACAATTGGAATACAACTCGATCGAGATTCCGAAAATTCCAGACAATGCTGAATATGGCGTTATGGAATTGTTTATTCTGTACGACATGCCGGAAATGTTCACGCTTTCTAACTTGCATTTCGAAACTGGAAAATCGACCATTAAACCATCGAGTTATGCTTCATTGGATCAACTGGCTGAATTTCTTATTCGAAAGAGAACACAGAAAATTTTAATCGCAGGTCACACAGATAATGTTGGTGATGCAGTTGCGAACAATATGCTTTCGTTGGACAGAGCAGAAACAGTTAAGAAGTATCTTATAAATAAAGGTGTTCCAATCGAATTGTTAAAGGCAAAAGGATACGGAGATACGAAACCAATTGCAGATAATTCAGCGGAAACCGGCAGAGCGAAAAACAGAAGGACTGAAATTCATGTAGTTAAATAATCGTGACTTATACGAAATTAACGGAGTTTTCGTTTTATTATTAAGTATGCGCGCATTGTATTTTGGCACACACTTTGCAAATACTCATATTATAAAATTAAACACCATGAAAAAGCTCATTTATTTTACCGCACTTATTGGAATCTTTTTTGGAATGACTAGTTCGTCATTAACGAGCTATCCTTCCGTTTCAAACTCAGCATTTAAAGTTGGAGAAAAACTTCGTTACAGAATTACCTATGGTTTTATGGACGCTGGTGAAGCAATCCTTGAAGTTAAACCCACATCTAAATTGGGAAATAACCGTGCGTTATACCATGTAAAAGGAACAGGAAGAACACTGGGTGGTTTTAACGCATTCTATAAGGTAGATGATACGTATGAATCATATATCGATCAAAAATCAATTATGCCTTGGTTTTTTAACCGTGATGTGAATGAAGGTGGGTATAAAATTAACCAAGAATACAAATTCAAACACCATCTACAAAAAGTAGAAACAGGTAGCAAATCATTTAAAACACCAATGGGAGTTCAAGACATGATTTCATCCTTCTATAAGGCCAGAACATTGAATTTTGAGAACATGAAAAAAGGTCAAACATTCGAATTCAAATGTTTTATGGATGATGAGGTGTTCAACTTAAAAATCAAATATGTTGGTGATGAGGAAATACGAATCAGAAAGGGAAAATTCAAATGTCATAAGTTCGTTCCGGTTGTGCAAACAGGAAGGTATTTTGAAAAGGAAGACGACGTAAACTTTTGGATTACAGCTGATAAAAATAAAATTCCAGTCTTAGTAAAAGCAAAAATACCTGTGGGAACCGTAAAAATGCATCTTGTTGAATGGGATGGTTTGAAGAATGAGTTGACAAGCAAGTTGTAATTAACAGCTACCACAGAGAACAGAAAAGCCCCAGTCATTTTTGACTGGGGCTTTTTTAATGTATTTAAAAAAAGTTCGCCTAAGCTTGCTCTTCGTCGTAAATTCTTTTTGGACGTAATTTCTCCATTGCTCCTAAGGTAATCCAGTAAGGTAAGATAAATCCTAACATAAAAACCAATAGCCAAAATGCCATTCCACCAATTAAAAGGAACAATACTATACCGAAAATACTCATCTCTTGTTATTTTTGTAGATTAATTACAGATGTAAAAGCTGTCTCTTATACACATCTGACGCTGCCGACGATCTACTCTGTGTA
>CAJXRM010000127.1 GCA_913059205.1 uncultured Flavobacteriales bacterium | reverse complement strand
CAGAGTAGATCGTCGGCAGCGTCAGATGTGTATAAGAGACAGATTCAAGTATTGATCTACATTCTTTTGAATACGTTCCTGAATGTTTGAGGTATCCGATTTTACAAATGTTTTGCCAGTAATTTTTTCATATAATTCAATATACCTTTCAGTAACCACTTCAACGAAATCGTCCGGCATGACAGGCATGGTTTGTCCTTCCAATCCTTGAAAATTATTTTCAATCAGCCATTGTCGCACAAATTCTTTAGACAATTGCTTTTGTTCTTCACCATTTTTTTGACGTTCTTCATAACCTTCCGAATAAAAATAGCGAGATGAATCAGGGGTGTGAATTTCATCAATCAAAATCACCTCACCATTTCGAATACCAAATTCATACTTCGTATCGACTAAAATGAGCCCCTGTTTCGCAGCGATCTCAGTTCCTCTTTGAAACAATGCGCGTGTATATTTTTCCAATTGTATATAAATCGCTTCAGGTACAATACCTTTGGATATAATATCTTCTCTAGAAATATCTTCATCATGTCCTTCTTCAGCCTTGGTTGCAGGTGTAATAATCGGCTCAGGAAAACGATCATTCTCAATCATACCTTCTGGCATTTCAACACCACAAATCATCCTTCTTCCCGCTTTGTATTCTCGTGCCGCATGTCCGGATAAATAACCACGAATAACCATTTCAACGCGAATTGGGTCGCACGCATATCCAATTGCAACAGACGGGTCTGGAGTGTCCAATAACCAATTCGGTACAATGTCTTCTGTCGCTTTTAAAAACATTGTAGCAACTTGATTCAATACTTGTCCTTTAAATGGAATGCCTTTAGGCAATATGTGATCGAAAGCTGAAATCCGGTCTGAAGCGACCATTACTAACAAGCCATTTTCAATCGTGTAAACATCACGGACTTTGCCATTGTATACTTTTGTTTGTCCTTTGAAGTTGAATTTACTCTCAATAATTGCGTTACTCATGTTTACTTATTTTCTTCTGATTGTTTATTTTTCTCGTCTTCTTCCATTTTCTCAAATGCAACAATAATCTTCTTCACCAGTGTGTGACGCAGCACATCAGCCTGACCCATTCGAATAATTTCCACTCCGTCCACGTCTTTCAACGCATCCAGGGCATAAGCCAATCCTGATCGTTGCTTACGTGGTAAGTCGACCTGTGACATATCGCCCGTTATCGCAAATTTAGCCGTCATTCCCATTCGTGTTAAAAACATCTTCATTTGCATTGTAGTTGTATTTTGTGCTTCATCTAAAATAACGAAGGCCTTATCTAATGTTCTTCCACGCATAAATGCCAATGGTGCAATCTCTATAACTCCAAATTCAATCATGTCCGCTAATTTTTCAGCTGGAATCATATCTCTAAGTGCATCGTAAAGCGGCATTAAATATGGGTCTAACTTTTCTTTCAAATCACCAGGTAAAAAACCTAGATTCTCTCCTGCTTCAACTGCTGGACGTGTTAAAATAATTCGCTTAACCTCCTTTGCTTTCAACGCACGCACAGCCAGTGCCACTGCCGTATACGTTTTTCCAGTTCCAGCTGGTCCAACAGCAAAAACCATATCGTTTTTATTTACGGCTTCAACTAACTTACGCTGATTAATTGTTTTAGCGATTATTTTAGATCCATGATTTCCATGAACCAAAACCTCCTTCCCGTCTTCTGTCAATAACAACTTGGACCCATCTTCCAACATCAAATTATCAATGTTGTTCTCTGTCAAACTATTAAATTTATGAAAATGGCGTAGTAACAAATCAAACTTTCGTTCAAATTCTTGCATTACTTCTTCGTTACCGGCGATTGTAACAATGTTACCGCGCGCAACAATTTTCAACGTTGGGAAAAATGACTTTATGTACTTTAATTTTTCGTTGTTAACTCCGAACAACTCCGCAGGATTGACTCCTTTAATTTCAATGTTGTTTTCTAGCAATTGAATATTTTATTTGTGTATCTTTAAAAATACCTAGATTAACCTTATTTTTGGTTCAAATTTAGGAAAATAATTCGCCGTTACTCGGTCATTTTATTCACAATGGATATAATAACATTAACAACTGACATGGGACTAAGTGATCACTACGTGGCATCGCTTAAAGGAACCATCTTAAGTCAGAATGATAATGTTCAAATTGTTGATATCTCTCACAAAGTGCGCCCATTTGACATTTCAGAGGCTGCTTACTTAGTTCGATCTTGTTATGCAGATTTTCCAGATGGTACGATTCATATCATTGGTGTTGATAGTGAACCAATAGTAAATTTTGGTGGCAGTGATGGAGCTTTTCCATCGATTTTGTTGTTTAAAAATCAATATTTCATTTCTAATGACAATGGTTTTTTCGGCGCATTCTTAATGGAAAACCTTCCCTCTTCATTTTGGAGAATGGATGATGTTCTTTCAAATGCTAATTTATTTAAATTCCCCACCAAAAACATGCTTATTGCAGCTGGGTTGTCATTATTAAGTGGAAAAAAGATTGAAGAAATTGCTTCTCCATCAACAGAGTACAAAAATGCCTTCACGCTAACTGCAATTTCAGAATTAAATAGAATTAAAGGTCATGTAGTTCATATTGATAATTATGGTAATGCAATTACAAATATTCATAAAACGCTTTTTGACCAAGTTGGTAAGGATATTCCGTTTATCATATACTTCAAACGAGAAACGTATTACATTGATATAATTTCAGGATCTTACAATGAGGTTACGCCCGGTGAAAAAGTGGCTGTTTTCAATGAAAATGGCTACTTAGAAATAGCCATCAACAGAGGAGCAAATGGAAGTACTGGAGGTGCAGAGCAACTTTTCGGTCTACATGTACAAGATATGGTGCGAATCGAATTTACTCCAAAAGGTTCACGAGATACAATAGATTCACTTTTTTAACATGATAACACGCATCGTAAAATTAGAGTTCAGCGAAGATAAAACTCAAGAATTTCTTGATTTTTTTGAAACAATAAAACACCGTGTCAATGAATTTCCAGGATGTTATGGAATGAAGTTATATCAAGACATTGACTCGCCTAATATTGTGATGACATATAGCCATTGGCAATCTCAAAAAGAACTAGACAACTACAGAAAATCTGAAACTTTTGGTGATGTATGGCCAACAATAAAACCTTGGTTTAAGGCTAAACCTGAAGCGTGGAGTGTAACGGCTTATTTCAATGGATTTGAGGCAAAAAAACCACAATAAAAGTCCAATATCATTACATTAACATTTACTTCTTAATAAATGATGTAACCACTTCATCATTTTCGAGTTGAACTATTGAATAGAAATCTTAATTTTGACCTGAAAATTCAAATCAGCGCATGAGAGCATTATATTTCAAAGAAATTAGAAGTTTCCTTAGTTCAGTAATTGGATACGTTTTTATACTTATCTATTTGATTGCTTCGGGAATTATGCATTGGGTCGCTTCTACTCCATCCAATTTATTAGAGGGAACAGAAGCCGATTTAATACCATTCTTCAATTCATCACCTATTATTTTCTTGATTTTAATTCCAGCAATCACTATGCGTTCTATTGCTGAAGAGCGAAGAACTGGAACGATGGAGCTTCTTTTCACTAGACCCATCTCAGATTTAAAAATAGTTTTAGCTAAATATTTTGCGAGTGTCACACTAATGATTATTGCTATACTCCCTACTTTGATTTATTACATTTCTATGCGAAGCTTGACTATGGAAGGTGAAGTATTCGATAATGGAGCGACCATTACTTCATATATTGGCTTGATTCTTATAGGTTCTGCTTTTGTAGCAATCGGTATTTTCGCTTCGGCCCTGACAAGTAGTCAAATTGTTGCATTTATCTTAGCTCTTTTTTGTTGTTGGATATTCATGCCTCAAATTGGAGGATTAGCACTATTAGGATCGTACAATTTAATGGGCGATTTTGACTCAGTCGTACAATATTTCGGAATGACTTTCCATTATGACGGGATTCAAAAAGGAGTAATTGACACAAAGAATATCGTATACTTTTTATCCGTTATAATATTATTTATATACGCTGCTCTGACAGTGATTAAATCACTTAAGAAATAAGAAATGGCAGAAAAGAAAAAATTACTCAAAGGGATTTACAACTGGACATTTTTGTCAATTGTTGTTGCAGGATTGTTATTGATTAACATTATCAGTTCATTTGTTTACCAACGCTATGATATGACAGCCGATGGTCGTTATTCGCTGGCAGCTACAACGATTTCATTTTTAGAAGACAAAGAGAAGTTCAATGGTCGTATCAATATTAAAATCTATTTAGATGGGAATTTACCAGCTGATTTAGCCCACTTTAAAAACGCAGTTGAAGATAAATTAAAGGAATTCAAACAGTATGCTGGAAATAGAATTGAGTATCAATTTATTAACCCAAACGAGGGGACAGAAGCCGAACAACAAGAATTGTTTCAAAATTTATTTGCAGAAGGAAAGGGAATTTTACCGATGGATCTTGTGTACATGAAAGATGGAACACAAACTCAAATGTTGGTTTGGCCTGGGGCACTTATTGAATATGGTGGCTCAACCGTTCAAAGTATTCAGTTTTTACCAGGATCTAAAACTGGTCAACCCTACCAATTGAATGGAATGGGACAAATGATCCAAAATTCCATTAATAACCTGGAATACATGTTGACAAGCTCATTGCGAAGAGCCATTTTGGATAAAAAACCTAGAATCGCATTCTTACATGGTCACGGTGAGTTAACCTTCCCACAAACACAACGAGCGCGTTCATTAATTTCACCTTATTACTCAATCGCAGATATTACAATTAATGATTCAATTGCGGCTTTAGACAATGTGGACGGATTAATTATTGCGCGACCAAGAGAACGTTTTAGCGCAAAAGACCTATTTGTAATTGATCAATTTTTATTACGAGGTGGAAGAATGATGTGCTTCATTGATGCACTTAATATTGACGAAGACACCCTGAAACAAACAGGACAAACACATACAACACGCTACGACAATTTGAAAATTGATGATATGCTGTTCGATTACGGTATAAAAATCAATCCAAATTACATAATGGATGTTCGCTGCGTTCCAATGGCTGTTCCAATGGCAAAACAGTCGATGATTCCATGGTTTTTCAATGTATTAGCCACAACAACAAGCCACCCAATTTCTAGAAATATTGAGCCTATTGCTTTAAACTATACGAGTGAGATTCAATTTGTCAACCAATCATCACATGTGGCGATGACGCCAATACTAACTTCAAGCACGAATTCAACCGTAACTGGCCTTGCTCCTTTGGTGAGTTTAATGATTCCATTGAATTACGGTAAAAATCCTGAATTAACACCGAACCCTGAAAGCGAAGCAAACAAAAAGTGCATCGCAGGACTAGCTGAAGGTATGTTCCGTTCTCATTTTAGAAATCGAATTGTCGACGAATATGCGAAGAACCCTTCAGTTAAATTGTTGGACTCAAGTCGTGTTGAAGGAAAGATTTTTGTAATTGGCAATGGCCGTTTTATTGCAAATGAATATGACTCTATGCCAAATAAATTAGGCACAGGATACATGTATCGACCTAAAGAAATGAATAATCTACAGTTTAGTCAAGACCTAATAAACCTTAAGATTCCCCACTTTTTCGGAAACCAAGAGTTTTTTCAAAATTTAACAGATTACATGATGGGAGATAACTCAGTTCTCGATATCAGAAGTAGACAAATTGATATTCATGAAATCGACACTGAAAAAGTAAAATTAGAGGCTGGATTTTATAAAATTGTGAATGTTGGATTACCTATTGTCCTTATTTTAATTCTTGCATTTATTCTAAACTTTATTCGAACTCGTAAATACGCTAAATAAAATATGAAAAAGATAATTACACTTTTAATAGCACTCGCCGTAATTATTGGCTGTCTCTTATACACATCTGACGCTGCCGACGATCTACTCTGTGTAG
>CAJXRM010000126.1 GCA_913059205.1 uncultured Flavobacteriales bacterium | reverse complement strand
CGAGATTTCTGCCTGTCTCGTGGGCTCGGAGATGTGTATAAGAGACAGGGTATTCCTGCCGCAATTTTAATTTTCAATAAAGCCCGTCAAAACAAAAAGGACACTGAGCGGAGTCGAAGTGTACTTTTTATTGATGCCAGCAAAGAATACGAAGAAGGAAAAAAACAAAACAAGTTGCGTGAGCAAGACATTAACAAAATCGTTGGGGTTTACCGCAATTTCACGAACGGTGTACTGAGCGAAGTCGAAGTGGATAAGTACAGTTATGTAGCGAAATTAGAAGAGATTGAGGAGAACGATTTCAACTTAAACATCCCTCGCTATGTTGACACATTTGAGGAAGAAGAACTGATTGATATCGCTGAAGTACAAAAGAACATTGAACGTCTGGAAAGTGAATTAGTTGATGTGCGCAAAGAAATGAATGGGTATTTAAAGGAGTTGGGACTGTAGGATGGTAGCTTCATTAACATATTCAGATATTCAAACTTTATCTCCGTTGGAAGTAGTTCGAGAATTAAGGTCTATGGATTCCTTTCCCATGGACCAGCTACAAGCAAAAGATCTAATAGTATTAGACCGCCTTGAATCCCCAGTCAATGATTTGAACTACAATGATATTTACATCAAAGGGATCTATATATTATTTGATGCGAACGGGAAAGCAAAGTATGTAGGTAAATCTAAGAATGGGTTTTATGGAAGGTTAATGGGGCATTTATATCCTGTAGCGAGACCTGGTTGGGGTTGGAATGCAATTCTCCGCAAACTTGGGGGACAACGATTAAATATTCCGCATGATGAACTCACAACGGAAGATCACGAGCATGACCTAGTTGCTCTATTAGGTTACCACTTGGTCTTAATAGATTCAGAAAATCAATTATCTGATCAGCAATTAGGATGGTTGGAAAAAGTCGTAATGAAGGCTCTACGAATTGAGGATGACGAACATTTACTCAATTCAAGAATTGGATGGCTGAACGATCAACAGCTTAAACAATCGATTCATGAATTATTAACTGCATAGCCATGACTGAGACATTAGTACCACTAGATCATAATACGAAACCACTCCTGTCTGAATTGCAGGAGTCATTTCAAATTTCATTTGAAACTTGGGATGAATCTTATGCTGGAGTGTACACACAAAATAACGAGGCAATCATCTCATTTAATCCAAGAAAGGTGACTGAAGTATGTATTGCACATGAGTTGCTACATGTATGGCTAAAACAGTTTGGATACAGATCCACTAATTGCTTCAAATTATACTGGGCAGACACTCCATTCCTATCAGAGGTATTTGACACAAGACTATGCGACCACATTGGCAACTGCATGGATCATGTAAAAATGTTCCCGAAGTTCAGCGAAATGGGTTATTCCCCTGAAAACTTTATTCAGAACGGTGGCAAATCACAATGTTCTGTTATGGTTGTGCGATTCATCTTTTTAAAAGTGAATGGTAATTATTCGCCTTCTGGAGTGAATAGCTTTATCGGAAACCTGATTTCAATCTATGCAGATCATTGTGATAACAACTATTCGAAACAACTTGCCCTACTGCAAAAGAAAGATCCAGAATTATTTGATATCGTCACAAAGTTCTGGAATGAATGGGCAGAATTTGACATTGAAAATATTGATATCATTCACAATTCTGATTTCGATCTCATGGAGCGATTTATTTCAGATATGGAAGAATGGTGTGAAACTAAAGGAATTGAACTATAATGATGAACAATATAGATACGTTAAAGAACGGTTATAAAATGACCAAATTAGGGTGGATTCCCGAGGATTGGGAGGTTGATTCTATTTCAAATCATACTGCAATTAAAACCGGAAATAGCGACACTCAGGATAGAGAAGATGATGGTCTATATCCCTTTTTTGTGCGTTCAAACACTATAGAAAGAATTAATAAATATTCCTTTGATGGAGAAGCTGTTCTGACGTCAGGTGATGGGGTTGGGGTTGGTAAAATCTATCATTATATTGATGGGAAATTCGATTATCACCAAAGAGTGTACAATATTCATGGATTCGATTCAAGTTTAGACGGAAAGTTTTTCTATTATTTCTTCTCTAATCATTTCTATAGAAGAGTTATGAGTATGACGGCTAAAGGCTCTGTTGATTCAGTTAGAATGGAGATGATTGCTAAAATGTTAATCCCTCTCCCTCCCCTCCCAGAACAACAAAAAATTGCCACCATCCTCAGCACATGGGACAAAGCCATCAACAACCTAGAACCCCTCATTTCAGAAAAGGAAACCCTAAAAAAAGGCCTTATGCAAGTGCTGCTAACAGGTAAAAAACGCTTTCCTGGGTATACAGATGAATGGAAGGAAGTGAAGTTGGGGGATGTTTTAAAAATAGGTAGTGGCAAAGATTATAAGCATTTAAATAAAGGGATAATTCCTGTCTACGGAACTGGAGGCTTCATGACTATGGTCGATGATTTTCTTTTTGATGGAGAAAGTGTTGGCATTGGTAGAAAAGGAACTATCGATAAACCTGTGTACTTAAATGGGAAATTCTGGACAGTAGATACACTGTTTTATACTCACTCATTTAAAGGATGCACTCCTAATTATGTTTACTTTTTGTTTTTAACTATTAATTGGAAGTTATATAACGAAGCGTCTGGAGTACCTAGTTTATCGAAAACGACGATAGAAAAAATAAAAGTTGTTATGCCATCAATTCCGGAACAACAAAAAATCTCATCCCTATTATCAGCAGCAATCAAAGAAATAGAAACACTAAAAAAAGAATTAAATTCTTTCAAAGAACAGAAACGTGGCTTAATGCAGAAGCTATTGACTGGGGATGTGAGGGTTAAAATATAGTTGATATGGAGGCATTATTCGGTGTATATAAATCTATGAAAGTTAGAGTAGAAAATATTCTACCTAAAAACCAACAAACCAGTTCGGTTTACGGTGAGGATTATGATTACACCCAATCGCCGTTTGGATGGCTTCATGAATTTATTTTTGTCATTGAAAAATACCTAAACTCAAAAATACCGCAATTAAAGTATAAGGTTATATATTCCTCTGTATATTCAACCGTAGGCTTGCATCAAAACAGTTTGAAAAAACTTCAGCAATTGGAAAGTCTATTACAACAAGGTGATATTTCTATTAATCTTTCATCACTCGGTTTTCTTCCCCCTTCTTCAAAGAAATATTTTAACTCGGGTAATTTTAATGTTGATTTTACAAATCAATTTTATGGAATAAAGCATTTTCATTTATGTAGCGATGACCGAAGTAGAGATGAACTTCTATATTATGTTTTAGATGGAAATCACATTTATTTTTTGTCGATAGGTGGACATAGCAAATTATATGATCAAAGAAATATTGAAATTCTTGTTCATGATTTCCCGAATACAGCTTCAAAAAATGGTGTTATGATAATGCCAGACATGCCAATTGGAGAAGTTTACACATATTCAGTAGATCATTTAAAGAGGCAATGGATCAATGGATGTAATAGTTCTTTTGTCATTGACGGTTCATATTATACAACCATTCATCCGCAAACAACATCTCGATTGAATACTGAAATAATAAACATTTCCAACAATATTATTTATCAATATCAAACTGCGTTGAACGACTTTAAAACTAGGCTAGGTAAAGAATATAGAATTGTTCCATTATGTTTTGAAGATAATAGTATAATGAAAAATGAAGTCATATTGATTGGTGATGAAATAAGTAAAACGGCAATTGAAGTCAGAATTCCTTATCTGGAAAAATTGCAGAAAGTTGATGAATTTTTAACATTAAACTGATTTTTAGAGATCTAGAAAAAAGAAGGATTATGAAGGTAAAAGCATTAGATGGAAAACCGAATACAGGAATATTATCTCCTTGTAGTGGAATGGTTTCTGAGTCAAAGGGGAATACTATAACAACTAAACGGTCTGAATTTGATTGGATAGAAATAAAAAAGGGAAGATATATCCAAGACGGTACCTCTCACCCCTTACGCTCAGGTAATGAAAAATTGTATATGAGAATTTATGGTTTGGAATATAAAAACAAACGAATCTATTGGTTCGACACTTTTGGCAAGCATTCTACTCAACATGGTTATCATGTAGGGTTTAGCTGGTGGCAACATAACCGATTTCTTTGGTTTCAAAAAGAGCACTGGCTTCAAAAAGAGGAAAGTATTCGGTATATAGTAAACATATTGTTTTTGGTTTTAGGAGCAATAATTGGAATTAAACAAATGGTATAATGTATTTCAGATCAAATAATCCACGCTCGTTTGGAGGGAAAAGCTTCTTCGAGTACAAACATGAACAAACGGAGAAACTCAAGAAAGAAATTGAGGGACAAAATAAGGATTATATTTTATCAGTAGATGAAAATGAATATCAGAAATTTTTATTCCAAAAATTCAAACTTGACCCTCTGGCTATTGTTGAAATTCATGAGTCAGTAGCTCCACCACGTAAAATAAAAATTAAAAAAAACGAACGTGGTGAGGAGTATGAAGTAGATGGCTATGAGTTTAAAATTAGCTATCAATTCTCAGGATCAGCTGTATTATTTCAACTTACTCCAACTCAAAAAATCATAACAGGGTATGAAATTCAAGTAGAATCTAACCTTGTTTCTTTCATTGTAAGAATTGACCGTCAGGACCCTGAATTATTTACTATTCAGAAAAATCAAGCATGTAAAAGCGCCTTTGCTAATGTTGACAATATCAATAAAGACGTAGCAAACTGGAACAACGAACTCAACTTACTAATCCCGCGATTCTTTTCTGAAGTCAAGAATAGGTATCTAAGTGAAAACGCCTTTTTTGAAGCAATCAATGTGAAAGTTGATCAAAGTACCAATTCAGTTTTTACCGTCCCAACCATACAGAAAAAAAACATTCCGCAGCCAAAAGCAGAGAAGAAAGAGTTTACAGCTGAGCCATCTATGAATACAGAAATGTACAATGACACATTAAAAGTTATTTATGATTTCGGAAGATCAATGGAGAGAAAACCGTCTTTGTATAAAGGAAAAAATGAAGAAGACATTCGAGATTTGTTTGTTGCCATTATGGAAACGAGGTATGACAGCACGACAGTAACAGGAGAAACGTTCAACAAAGGAGGAAAAACGGATATCCTCTTGAAGTATAAAGACGGCTCTAACCTTTTTGTGGCGGAATGCAAATGGTGGAAAGGAGAAAAAGAATTTGCGGAAGCAATCAACCAATTATTTGACAATTATTTGACATGGAGAGATTCCAAAACAGCTTTATTGTTTTTTGTCAAGAACAAAGAAATAGTATCTGTATGCGAGAAGATTAAGTCGGAGGCTACAAAACATCTGTATTTTTTGAATATCACAAAAGATTCTGACGATGGAAGGTTCTCTTTCAAATTTCATCTTCCGGAAGATAAAAACAAAGTAGTTTATTTAGAAATAATGGCGTTTCATTTCAATTTAAGCTAACAAAAGTAAATTATTATGGTAAAAGAAGTCCCTCAGAAAAAGACATTTGATTATGTCCTTCAGCTAAATTCAATTGGTTCGTTTTTGACGTGGAGTATTTTTGTAATTTCACTCACCCCATTGTTGTTATCCGCTTTCGTGGATTTTGGGATTTCTGATCTAATAAATTGGTTGCTCTTAATTTTAATACCAAGTGATTTTATTATAGGAATGATAAAAACACATTATTTAATGCCAAAGGCAGAAAAGAAAAGAAGATATGATGCTTTGGATAATTCCTTCGGTTCGGCCTTTTCTCTTCAAAACTCAAAGGAGTATTTTACAAATGATGAAGTTGAATTTGGTATTAATAAGCTTGGTGTAAATCTGTTTCAAAATGTTTTTTATACAACGCGTCTATCAGATAAAATGATGACAAGTTATATCGTAAAGTCATCTATTTTCGGGGTTGTATTTTTTATAATGGCGATTTATGGTTTGAAAAATAGCCCTATTATGCTTCCGATATTTCAATTCTTGTTTTCTGCTGTGATATTTGGTGATTTAGTTAAATTTTTACTCTTCCATAGAGAAAATAATAGGATTTTAGATGAGCTAATCGTTGGTTTTCAAACTGAGTTGAATAAAACAACTATTCTGAAAGAATATTTAGATTATGACTGTCTCTTATACACATCTGACGC
>CAJXRM010000125.1 GCA_913059205.1 uncultured Flavobacteriales bacterium | reverse complement strand
CTACACAGAGTAGATCGTCGGCAGCGTCAGATGTGTATAAGAGACAGACATATATGATCGCATTGATAAACCTGAAAAAGCACTGCATTATCATTCGCTTTCAATTAAGGAGGCAATTCAATTTGAAAACCAACCTGCCGAAGCAATTGCTCGAATAAATAAAGCAAATACGTTACGTGTACTGAACCGTCTTCCCGAATCAAAGAAGGAATATGTGGAAGTTCTTCCTTTACTAGATGAACTTCAAATGGTAGAACACAAGGCGGGTGTTTATCAAGGATTAGGAGTGATTGAACGTGAAGCTAAAAACCTAGAAGGCGCTATTTCAAATTATGAACTTTCCCTGAAATATTACCGTGAAGCGAACACGAAAGGAGGAATTTCACTGGTTTTAGTCAATCTTGGAAATTGTTACACGGATAAAAAACAATACGAAAAAGCAGAAAAGTACTTGAAAGAAGGTTTGGAATTGGCTTTGGACACTAAATCTTATTATAATATTCGTCACGCCTATAAATTTTTGACACGACTTGAAAATTTAAAAGGAAATTACGAAGAAGCGGATAGTTATTTTAGTTTATATGTCCAGAATATGGATTCTATCTATAACGATAAAAGTACGGAAGCTCTCGCTGAAATGCAGGTGAAATATGAAACAGAACAAAAAGAATTGGAACTAGCCGAGGAGAAAATTAAGACAAAAAATGCCACTATTTGGTTGTTAATTTTAACAATTTCCATATTTATTTTAATCGTTCTTACCTGGTACATTGCACAACGAAAACGCATTGAGAAAAAGAACGCTGAGTATAAAAACCTCAAGAACTTGGAACGTGAACGAATTCGAATTGCACGCGATTTACACGATAATTTAGGGGCAGAATTAATGATGATTACTTCGAAGATTGATGCGAAAGCATTTAGGTCTCAAAACGAAGCAGAAAAAGTTGAATTGGATGAATTAGGAGCCATTTCAAGGAATGCCAATACAGTCCTTCGCGAAACAATTTGGTCGATACATAAGGAAAGTATTACTATCGAGGAACTTTTATTGAAAGCCGAAGAATATTGTCAACGCATTTTTGCCGATAGCGAAATCAAATTTCAAGTAAAGGGAACGAATTTGGATGTTGAAATTTCACCTTCAATTGCACTTCATTTGTTTCGAATAATTCAAGAGACTACAAATAATGCGATGAAATACGCGAATTGCGAATCAGTAGTTGTTACTATTGCTAGCGATAGAATTTCTATTGTTGATGATGGAAAAGGCTTTGATGTCAATTCCATTAAAAAAGGTTACGGGCTACAAAACATTGAAGTGCGCGTGCAAGAAATGAAAGCAAACTTGAAGATTGACTCTTTAAATGGGACTTCAATTACTGTAAAGTTCTAGTCTAAATTATACCGTTAACTCTCCTCTGTAATTCGACTTCAGTATGTCGGTTGGGCTTTCTGAATTCAAAACAGTCATTAGCTTTGTAACGGCTGCCTCAGTCGTCATGTCAATTCCGCTAATTACACCCAATTGTTCGAACATTGAACTCGTAGCATACATTCCTTGTTTAACGCTTCCAGAATTACACTGCGTAATATTGAGAACAATTCCACCAGCTTCTATGTAGTTTTTCAGTAAAGACCTAAAAATAGTTGAACTTGGTGAGTTTCCTGCTCCAAATGTTTCTAAAATAACAGCTTTTGTTCTGCTAAAATCGAATAAGCCTTCATACAGGCTAAAATCGATTCCCGGATGCAATTTCAGCAATGCAACTTTAGTGTTTAAGTCGTAATTCACGGATAATTCATCTTTAGAGGTTCGGTAGAAATATTGATAATTGTATATAATATGAACTCCGGCAGAAGCCAACTCAGTATAATTTGGAGACTTGAACGCTTCAAAATGTTCGGCAGAAACTTTTGTGCAACGATTTCCACGAAATAATTTATAATCAAAATAAACGGCAACCTCTTGAATCAATGCTTCTCCATTATCTGCCTTTGCTGCAGCAATTTCAATAGCGGTGATTAAATTCTCCTTCCCATCTGTTCTTATTGTTCCTATAGGCAATTGTGAACCGGTAAAAATGATAGGTTTCCTTAATCCATCGAACATAAAGCTCAAGGCGGATGAAGAATAAGCCATTGTATCTGAACCGTGCAAAATCACAAAACCATCGAAATCAGAATAAGCTGCTTCAATCATTGATGCCATTGATTTCCAGTCTTCAATATTAATTTCAGATGAATCTATTGGTTTTTCGAAGCTTTTAGTCGTTAATTCAACGTTCAATCTTTTCAGTTCTGGAACATGGTCGTAAATCAAATTGAAATCAACACTTTTTAATTGTGCTGTTTCGGGATCTTTGATCATTCCTATTGTACCTCCAGTATAAATGACTAAAATTTTCGTTTTCATTCTTTCTAGATATTAAACAATGCTTTAGCATTTAATGTTGTTTGATTCTCAATTTCCTTCAACGAAACGTTATACACATCAGCCAATTTTTCAGCAATATGCAGCAGGTAAGAGCTTTCATTCCTTTTTCCTCTATGAGGTACTGGTGGAAGGTAAGGAGAGTCAGTTTCCAAAATCAAATTTTCCAGAGGGACATTTTTCAGTGCCTGGTCAACTTTTCCGTTTTTGTAGGTTAAAACGCCACCTATTCCAAGTTTAAATCCGCCGTACGATGCTATTTTAACTGCATCTTCCTCAGTTCCAGTAAAACAATGAAAAACACCAGTCAAACGCTCATCGTTAATCTCATCAAGCACTTCGTAAATTTCTTGGAAAGCCTCTCGTGCGTGAATAGCAATTGGAAGCCTTAACTCCTTGGCCCATTCAACTTGCATTCTAAATGCAGTTCGTTGCGCCTCGAGCAAGCTCTTATCCCAATACAAATCCATTCCAATTTCTCCAACAGCCACATACTTTTCAGAAAACAAGTGCGATTTAATAATATCCAATTTCTTTTCCCAATTCTCATCCACCGACCCAGGATGTAAACCCATCATTGGAAAACAGTTTGTTGGAAACTGCTTCGCTAATTGATTCATTGCCTCAATAGTGTCGATATCAATATTTGGTAGTAAGCAAATTTCAACGCCTGCATTTATTGCTTGTTGAACTACCTCAGTTCGATCTTCATCAAAAGCATTAGAAAAAAGATGTGTGTGCGTGTCTATAAACATAACTTTATGTTTAAAACCATGATATACTCAATCCCATTTGCACAGCGTTTAATTTGGTGCTGTTTTTATTGGAAAATAATGTGTTGAAATTATAACTTGCAAAAAGCGCCCAGTTTCGCATACCTATTCTAACATGAGCAGAATAAATTAATTTGTTTGCATCGTAAAATCTGTTGTCACGAACGACCTGCTTATATCCATCAATTTTGGAGATATACTTAGAAGATAATTGAGCTTGGTAACCGATTTTTCCACCAATGTGCAATTTAAAATGCTTCCACCCTTCATTTCTAAAGCGCAATTCAATTGGTATAGAAAAACTATTTCCAACAAGCGAACTTCTTGAAAAGACATCCGTTGAATCCTTTGCCATAAAGGTTGTTGTTTTTGCAATTGGATCAACCATCAAATGATTGTTGTGACGTATCGCGGTGTATTGATGAGCAACTCCGATTCCAAGTGAAACTTTATTTCCCTTTGTCAATGGAATATCAAAAATAAAATTGGTGTTTAATCCAAATGAAGCCCAATGATTTTTAAACAAGTCTCTATCTCCGAGCCAATCATTGTACGTTACATCCATAATTAAACGATCATACTTATTCAGTTTTGTTGGCTTTGCCGGGCGCATTCCCGTAAAAAACCAGAATACTCCTGGACGATAGCGAGAAATTTCGTCAGAACCTTTTCCATCGTATTGAGCGCTAGAGTTTAACGCCATACAACAAACAAGAAATCCTAAAATATATTTAGTCATTGTTTAATTTTAACTCCCAGTTCCAAGCGTCAAAAATGGCGTCTTTTACTGTTTTTGTTGGTTTCCATTTCAATAATTTCCAAGATTTATCCACGTTAGCATAAATTTCTTCAATATCACCGTCCCTTCTGTCTCCAAATTTCCAATTCAAGGAAGATTCAGAAACTTTTTCGAAAGTATGAATTATTTCTAGAACACTGGTCCCTTTTCCTGTTCCAATATTAATTGAATCACTTAGACTATTTGGTTGATTTTCTAGCCACTCTATACTTTTCACATGAGCTAGTGCAAGATCACAAACATGAATATAATCACGTATGCACGTACCATCAGGCGTGTTGTAATCATTTCCAAATACCGTTAATTCATCCAATTTTCCAATAGCTGTTTGTGTGACAAATGGCAATAGATTTGTTGGTTTACCAATAGGTAACTCACCAATAAGCCCAGTCTCGTGCGCACCAACTGGATTAAAGTAGCGCAACTTTAAAATCTTTAAACTCGAACCGCTTTTGATTAAATCATCAATGATTTCCTCACCAATTTGCTTCGAATTGCCATATGGCGAACTTGCTGGTTGTATCTTACTTTCTTCAGTTACCGTTTTTACACCTGTTGGCTCACCATAGACGGTACATGAAGAAGAAAAAACAATATTTTCAACATGGTATTTCTCAGCTAACTCAAGACAGTTTATTAACGCTAACAAATTATTCTTGTAATACTTTAAAGGAGATTGAACAGATTCACCAACTGCCTTATACGCTGCGAAATGAATTGCACCAACAAAGGAAAATTCGATAAATACTTTTTCAAATGCTTTGTAATCGCAAACATCCAGTTTACGATAAATAATTTTTTGCCCTGTTATTTTTTCGAGTCCATTAATTACCGAAAGATGTGAATTGCGGAAATCATCCACAATGACAGGTATATAGCCATTTTCATATAACTCAACTACTGTATGAGAGCCAATATAACCCGCTCCACCTGTAACTAGTATATGTTTTACATCATTCATAATTTCAAAGATACGTGAAATCAATTAATTTTAGGGCATGGATGACCAACGGAAAGTCGATTTTAAAAAGTATCTGTCGAAACCTGTTTCGAAGTGGTATTTGGCGCGGATACTATTTTATATCGTTCTTTTAACGGGACTTTTATATCTTTTCTTTTCACAAAACGGTAAAAAAACTATCGACATAAAAAAAATAAAACGAATTGATAAAGTGAACGTGACGATTGAGAATTAACACTTCAGATTTTAATTCACTATTTTTTCTTTTCAAGGAGCAATGCCGTTCCTTGATTAATTCTACAATAAAAAAAAGCGCTGAAACAATTCCAGCGCCTTCAATTAATTCTTTTCGATTTAGTTAAACTTTCAATCCTTTAACAACACGATCTTTACGTTTCGTTTTTTGTAATTTCTTTTTAACCACCTGTAAAAATGCTGTCGCGCTAGATGAAGTTGCTGTGTACATTTCATTTCCATAAGAAACCGAACCTCTAGCAGCTCCGTTATTCCAATCCGCCACAAGGTAATATTTACCACTTTGTGAATTATCTCTCATTGCAAATGTTATCGTTCTTCCAACACCTACCTCAAAACGTACAATTAATTCACCCGCTTTACCATAGCTGTCAAAAATACATTTTGTTCCAACCGGTATAATAACTCGATCTTGCTCTTTATTTGAAGAAGTAACCAATGTTCCATCTGAATTTGTTCCTTGTCCACCTGAAATTTTATTTTTCTCAAAAATAATTGTAGCCGATGTTATGAATTGAACTTTACGAATTGCTTGTTCGGTGTCTAATCCAAATTCATCTCTAACTTCGTTTGTATAAGGGACACGTGTTCCGCAACTTGCCAAAACAATCCCAACAAATGCTATTAAAATATACTTCATAATTCAATTTTTTGTCAAATATAGTGAATTGAGTTATTCAAAAACAATGCCCAAACATCTCGTTTGTTAAAAACATTCTATTTTTGTTGTAAATAATGTTAAGAATGGCGCTTCAAATAAAGAAATTTACATTTAACGGTTTTCAAGAAAACACCTATATTATATATAACGAAAAAAGTTGTGTAATTATTGACCCTGGCTGCTATGAACCTCATGAAAAAACGGAAATCATAGATTTTATAGAATCAAATAATTTAACACCAGAAGCTTTATTACTAACGCATGCACATATAGATCATGTGCTCGGTTGTTCATCTGTCTCTTATACACATCTGACGCTGCCGACGATCTACTCTGTGTAGAT
>CAJXRM010000124.1 GCA_913059205.1 uncultured Flavobacteriales bacterium | reverse complement strand
TCTGCCTGTCTCGTGGGCTCGGAGATGTGTATAAGAGACAGATAGTATTTTTAACAACCAAGTCTTTAAGAAAGTCAAAGTCAGTAAAGCACGTAAATGACATGAAAAACATACTAATTCTCACATTGCTTTTCGCAAGCTATTCATTTTCTCAACAACAAGAATATTGCACTCCCACGGATTTTAGAACCTGGTGGGATGTACAGCATTACTCTCTTTCAATGGAGATTTCGGAAAAAAATCGTTCGATAAAAGGACAAACGTTAATCTGTGCGAAAGTCAATGAAAAAGCAATTGACACCTTGCAAATAGATTTAAATAACCGATTGAAAATCACTTCGATTTATTATAAAGGAAAAAAACTACAATTACTAAAAGGAGATGTTTCACATAAAGTAATTGGTCCATTTTCAGAATTAAAAAGTGAAGAACACTTTGATCTTGAAATCAATTACAAAGGAAAACCAAAAACTGCAAGAAATGCACCATGGGATGGAGGAATTGTTTTCAGCAAAGATGAAAATGGAAATCCGTGGACAGCTGTTGCTTGTCAAGGAGATGGTGCCAGTGTTTGGTGGCCTTTAAAAGATGACCCAACTGATGAACCTGATACAGGTGTTGATTTATTTTATACGACATCAAAGAACCTAACAGCGGTTGGAAACGGGCGTTTAATCGATCAAAAATCAACAAAGAAGAAAACCGAATGGCATTGGAAAGTAGAGAATCCAATTAATCTTTATGATGTTACTTTTTATATTGGCGATTACGTTAATTGGAGCGATTCTATGATTGGGGAAGGTGGTAATTTATCACTTGACTACTGGGTTCTGAGAAATAATTTAGAGAAATCAAAAAAACAATTTGAAGTCGTAAAGCCAATGCTTCATTGTTTTGAAAACTGGTTCGGTCCTTACCCTTTTTACGAAGACGGTTATAAATTAGTAGATGCTCCTTATTTGGGTATGGAACACCAAAGCGCTATTGCCTATGGAAACAAGTACCGAATGGGATATTTAGGAATGGATAGAAGTATGACAGGCGTCGGATTATTGTTCGATTACATTATTGTTCATGAAACTGGTCATGAGTGGTTTGGTAATAATATTTCTATTAAAGATGTGGCTTATTCATGGGTGCATGAAGGATTTACCACCTATTCAGAAAGTCTGTTCGCGGAATGTCAATTTGGAAAAGAGAAGGCCTATAAATATCAACATGGGGAATGGAAAGGAATTGCCAATGATAGACCAATGGAAGGTAAACCTGAGCAGTGTGATGGCGGTAGTTCTGATCATTACGACAAAGGAGCCGCTATGACACATATGATTCGAACCATTATGGATAATGATGAAGAATTTCGACTTATGTTACGTGAAATGAACTTTACTTTTGCCAAAAGCACTGTGACTGGCGATCAAATTGAATCGTTCATTAATGAATTTTCAAATAAAGATTTCTCAGGATTATTTGATCAGTATTTACGTACTACTAAAATTCCAACGCTTGAGTTTATACCCAATGATGAGAATATTATTCAATACCGCTGGACCAATTGTATTGAAGGATTCGATATGCCTATTTTAATTCATTTACAAGATGAGAAAATTTGGTTATACCCATCCATAGAATGGCAAGAGTTTGAGACTGAATTGAATTTAAATACAGAAATTACAGTTAGTCCTGATTTTTACGTGAATACTTTAAAAAGGTAATCTAGATTAGTTGTCGTCATTCTTTTCAACTGGAGCAAACAAACGTGCTTCTATCGCTTTGACGAAAACTTCCATTGTACTTTTTAAATTTGGCTTTTGTAATCCATAATGCAAAAGAGCCACACCTATTCCACCTCCTAACAATGCACCAATTATATCACTTGCAGAAACATCCAAAACGATCTCACCGTTCGCTTTAGCTTCTTCAACAATACTTTCAAGAATATTCATTACAGGACTGTCTTCCACAGATAAAGCCTCAAAAAGTTCTTCATGACGCCTCATTTCAATTGGTATTGCAGTCAAGAATCCGATAATATACGAGTCTTTCTCATGCTCACCAGCAATTGCCAATAAGCTTAATGTTATTCGCTCTAAAAATGTTGTTCCATTTA
Organism: uncultured Flavobacteriales bacterium; assembly: GCA_913059205.1. Lineage (GTDB taxonomy): Bacteria > Bacteroidota > Bacteroidia > Flavobacteriales_D > Crocinitomicaceae > UBA4466. The sequence continues at coordinate 4,158 of CAJXRM010000124.1, read as the reverse complement.
TAAATGCTTCCATAAAATGAGGCATTAATAATTCTTGTGCTTGAGTACAAGTAGCGAGGTATAAATCTTTTTTAGAATCGAAATACGTATACAATGCCGCGTGACTAATTCCAACAGCTTTGCCTACATCTTTGAAAGTGGTTTGTGCATATCCTTTATCAGCAAATAATTGACGTGCCACTGGCATTATTCTCGCCAATGTGTCTTCTTTATTGCTGCCTTTAGGTCGACCTAATGTTTTTCGTTTGGACATACTAAAATCAAAGATTTTGAAACACAAATATACGGAGTAATTAACAACTAATAAATTATTAATACTCAGTCAATTTGCTCAAATAGATAAAAATGACTTTAAAATTTACTAGTAGATAATTTAAACTGCTTTATTCGAATAAAATTGGCTGTACCATTTTCTCATTTTCATAATAGGTCCATCTTCTTTGACCAATAGCGGTTTTTTCGCATATCCTTTTCTCTCCCAAATCAAAATGTCATCGTGAAATTGCTCCGAAGCTTCCGACAAAACATATTTTAATGCAAAACGGTTCGTTCCTTTTGGAGCATAAATATGATCCTCCATTCTCAGTTCCAAAGGGCCAATTGGTGTAAACGATTTAATTATTGTTACGTTTTCTGCCAATTTTGAAGAAATTCTAAAGATTAAAAAGCCTGGTCCAAAGTACCGTACTAACGCCTCGCCTCCAGCGTCTTTAATTTGTTTTCCAGATTTTTTCCAATGCAAATTCGCCAAATCAGTGAACCACGCCAAATGTTTATCTTCGCCTTCTCCAAAGTTAATTTCCACTTTATGTTTGATATCAACGAACCTATCCGCATAAGGAATCGTTAATAAATTATGTACGAAATTAAAATGTGCATAATCAGCTCCGTTTTCAGCAAAATCCTGTAAATGAATGTGTAAAGTATCTTTTTTTACACCGTGAAACTTATAGTCAGCAATTTCCGGCAAATAGAACTCAGGATTCCATTCAGGTGCCAAACCATCAGCGTGATACCATACAAGAATTATTCCCCACACCTCGATAAGCTCCCATGTCTTTAATTTAGCTTGGGAAGGTGGTTCACTTTCAGAGTATGGAATGTGAGAACATTTTCCGTCTTGCTGAAATTTCCAGCCATGAAAAGGACATATCAAATTATTCCCTTCAACTTTTCCTTCTGCTAAATTGGCATTTAAGTGGGGACAAAATATGTCAACTACAGATACTTTTCCATTTTCACCTCGAAAAACAGCCAATTTCTCCCCAAACGCATCCACCTCAATGACTTGTCCGTTTTTTACTTGGGAAGAATTACAAATGTTGAACCAACCATTAGGGTAAGGGTCAGGATAATTTACTGCTCGTTTCGCTTTATCCTCCTTTGATGGAACTCGTCGTTGTTTTGACTTTTTGAAACTTCCTAAAAATGTGAAGAAAATTGAAACAAACGTTATAATTATAAACATATTAATTCTTTCTAAAATTGAAATACACTGAATTTTACTTTATTCTGCTTTTGGCAATCATTTTATCGTATTCATCGCCAAAAAAACGTTCAAGCATAATTTTGTCTTGTTTTCGATGCGCGTAATACGGCTCTGAGGTTCTTAAAAGCACCTTTTTAACTGGAACATTCACCAATTTTGTAAAAAAACGTTGAATTCCTGGAACAGAATCTTCTAGCATCTTGAAATAACTATCCAAATTATCCGAACGAAATTTCAAAACATCTTCCAATTCATTTCCGTCCACATAATTTCCACAATGAAAATTAATTTCTGCAAACGCATAATCAGGAAAATTAGGCTTTCCCATTCCATATGCAGAAAACGCTCTTGCTATAAAATCTTTGTATAAAATTCGACATTGCTCTCCTCCTCCCAGATTGAATGTCCTTTGATTAACTATTTCTTCTTTTCCAATTGAATTTACGAATGCACGTGCTGTATCTTTAACTGTACAAATTTCCATAATCGTATCTAAAGGCATATGAAACATTAGCTTTGACACTTTATGATTTCCAACACCCATAATCGCTGAAAGACGATATATCGTCCAATTCAATTTGCTCTCTCTTATAATTTTTTCAGCGGCAATTTTAGTTACTGCATACTCATCGCCTACACTTGGAATTAAAGGGTCTGTAGTTCTAATATCAGGATTTTTGTTTCTATCTCCATAGGTTGCAACTGAAGAACTATAAAAGAGAAATGCCTCTGGGGAATGCTTTTCTAGCGCCTTAACTACGTTTCTAGTCCCTTCAATATTCACTTTTTCCGTCAATTCAACGTGCTCGTCTGCGAGGGGTGGAATTATTGCGGCCAAATGAATCACACGATCTATGCCAACACATGCCTTTTCAACATCTGTAGGATTAGTTATGTCTCCATAAATCACATTTATATCTTTGTACTTACTTGTAATTTTAGTTGCTTTTCGAGACAATCGAACTAAGACTGTAATTTTCTTTGGTGGATGAATCTGATAAAGTTGATCCAATACTTCTCTTCCAACTGCGCCTGTTGCACCTGTAATTAATACAGTGTTATCTTTCATATTCTAATTTAACTGGAAAACTATTCTACATATAACGAATGATCATCGTAGACGTTTTATCCGACTTTAGGTAAAACTTGAAATTATCAAATTTAGGAACACTTAATTTCATGTGATAATAATCTCCGAATCCAAATCCTTCTTTTGGCAAAACCCAACCATAATCTATTTTGTTGTTGTTGTTCTCATCATCGAGTAATGCCAATCCATATACACCATCGGGAATATTTTTATAGACATATTTCGTAGTACCTTCAGAAATTTTGCTCTTATCTATGTAAGCGCGTCTTTTATCATCTGATTTTCTCGCTTCAAATTCACTTTGATTTTTGTACAAGTCTAACTGAATTCGACCTTTTTTGTTTCGGATATTAGTTATAATAACCGTGATCGTATTTCCACTATCAGACTTCACAGGACTGATAGCTTCAGGTACTTTAAAACTTGAAAAAATTAAAAAGAATATTAACGTAAAGCCAATGTGTGGTTGATAAATGCCCTTCATGTTTGAAAAATACAAAAACTAATTCAAATATGAAGAGCTTGATTCTACATTATTTAATATTGAAATATTGCATGCATCATCAAAAACAGCGCAATTCTATCTAATTTAGAACGTTTCTAGTTTTCTATTCACATTGAAAACCTTAACTTTGCGCCACATCGAATTTAATTAAAAGATATAGCATGCAACTGTATAATAAATTAAGTGCGAAAGAAAGGGCTGATATGATCGATCAAGCGGGAGAAAACCGTTTGACAATCTCTTTCTATCAATACCATAAAATTGGTAATCCGCACGTTTTCAGAGATCACTTATTCGTAGATTGGAATGCGCTTGACGTATTAGGTCGTATTTACGTTTCGTACGAAGGAATTAACGCACAGCTTTCCGTTCCAGCACCTAAATTTGAAGCTTTTAAAGCACATTTGGATAGTATTTCGTTTTTGGCAGGAATACGCTTAAACATTGCCATTGAGCAGTATGACAAATCATTTTTAAAGTTAAAAATAAAAGTTCGCGATAAAATTGTTGCGGATGGTTTAGAAGACGATACATTCGACGTAACCGACATAGGAATTCATCTAAAAGCAAAAGACTTTAATGATATCATCGCTGATGAGAACACTGTGCTTGTAGACATGAGAAATCACTACGAAAGTGAAATTGGTCATTTCGATGGTGCAATAACTCCAGATGTGGATACTTTTAGAGATTCTCTTCCAATTATTGAAGATGATTTAAAAGAGTTTAAAGAGGATAAAAATCTAGTAATGTACTGCACAGGAGGAATACGTTGCGAAAAAGCCAGTGCTTACTTTAAACACAAGGGATTCAAAAAAGTTTATCAATTAGAAGGTGGTATTATTGAATATACGCGCCAGGTCAATGCCGAAAATTTAGAGAATAAATTTAAAGGTAAAAACTTTGTATTTGATGAAAGAAGGAGCGAAAAAATTTCTGATGATGTAATTGCGGTTTGCCATCAATGTGGTGAATCGAATGATACACACACGAACTGCGCCAATGCAGCATGTCACCTACTCTTTATCCCTGTCTCTTATACACATCTGACGCTGCCGACGATCTACTCTGTGT
>CAJXRM010000123.1 GCA_913059205.1 uncultured Flavobacteriales bacterium | reverse complement strand
GGGCTCGGAGATGTGTATAAGAGACAGCTGTTACTGCAACCAGTCCAAGTGTAAGTGCAGCGTTTTTTAATGAAATATTCATAATTGTTTTATTCTTTAGATTCAAAATAGGTTATTATTCCATAGAATCGTTTTCAATATTCGTGCCATCTTCCTCAGATGCACTATCTTCATTTGTTGTATTATCGTCGTTTAATTCACCTTCTTCTTCCTCATCATTTCGAGGAACTCGGGCAACAGCAGCAATTTCAGAACCGCCTTTCAAGTTGATTAATTTAACTCCTTGAGCAGCTCTTCCCATTGTTCTAATTCCGTCAATGTGCATACGAATGATAACGCCAGACTTAGTAATAATCATTAAATCTTCTTCGTCCGTTACATTTTTGATAGAAAGTAATTTTCCAGTCTTTTCTGTGATGTTCAAAGTTTTGACACCTTTACCACCACGGTTTGTTATTCTGTAAACTGGTTCGTCGTCTTCTGGATCGTTAAGGTATGTACGTTTTCCATATCCTTTTTCAGAAACAACAAGAATGGTAGAGTGGATATCCTCAACACAAATCATTCCTATTACTTCATCCTTTTTATCGCCAAGAGTTACTCCTCGAACTCCTGCGGCATTACGTCCCATTGCACGAACTTTTTCTTCGTTAAATCGAATTGCACGACCGTTTGTAGTTGCAAGAACTATTTCATTCGTACCATTCGTCAATTTAGCTTCTAATAATTCGTCATTATCGCGAATTGTAATTGCATTAATTCCGTTCGTTCTTGGGCGAGAATATGCTTCTAATGAAGTTTTCTTAATTACACCTTGTTTCGTTGCCATAACGATAAAGTTGTTTTCAACGTATTCCTTATCCGTTAAATCCTTTACTTTAACATATGCCTTAATCATATCATCTTGTTCGATATTGAGTAAGTTTTGTATAGCACGACCTTTGCTTGTTTTGCTTCCTTCTGGAATTTCGAATACACGCATCCAGAAACATTTCCCTTTCTCAGTAAAGATTAGTAGATAGTTGTGATTTGTTGCAACGAATAATTCTGCTAAGAAGTCTTTATCACGCGTTGTAGAACCTTTCGATCCCATTCCGCCGCGGTTTTGAACTTTGTATTCTGCTAAACTAGTACGCTTGATGTATCCCGCGTGTGAAATTGTAACTACTACTTCTTCATCAGGAATTAAATCTTCAATTCGCATTTCGCTCGCTGAATATTCAATGATAGATCTGCGGGCATCACCATATTTATCTCGAACTTCAATTAGTTCATTCTTGATGATTTCCATTCTACGAGACTCATTTGCAAGAATGTCTTTCAAGTCAGTAATTAATGCCATTAAGTCATCAAATTCAGCTCTTAATTTATCTTGCTCAAGTCCAGTTAATTGACGCAATCTCATTTCAACAATTGCTCTCGCTTGAATATCGCTTAAGCTGAATCGTTCAATTAATTTCTCTCTTGCTTCGTCAGGGCTTTTTGAGGCACGAATCATTTTAATTACTTCATCAATGTTATCTGATGCAATAATTAATCCTTCCAATATGTGAGCTCTTTCTTCCGCTTTTCGAAGTTCAAATTTTGTTCTTCTGACAACAACCTCATGTCTAAACTCAACAAAATTTTCGATTATTTGTTTGGTGTTTAGTAATTCAGGCCGTCCTTTTACAAGACAGATGTTATTTACTGAAAATGAAGTTTGTAGTTGTGTGTATTTAAATAATTTATTTAATACAACATTCGGAATTGCGTCTCTTTTTAATTCGTAAACAATACGCATTCCGTTTCTGTCGGATTCGTCGCGGATGTCGGAAATACCATCAATCTTTTTATCATTAACCAAGTCAGCTGTTTTCTTGATCATGTCAGCTTTATTCACTTGGTAAGGAATTTCTGTCACGATAATCGCTTCTCTTCCGCTAGATGATTCTTCAAATTCAGTTTTTGCACGCATGACAATTCGTCCGCGTCCTGTCAATTGTGCTTCACGCACTCCATCATATCCATATATTATTCCACCAGTTGGAAAATCCGGTGCTTTGATGAAGTTGATTAATTCTTCAGGTTCAATGTTTCTATTCTCGATATAAGCAATTGTTCCATCTACTACCTCTGTTAAGTTGTGTGGAGCCATGTTTGTCGCCATACCAACAGCGATTCCACTAGCCCCATTTACCATTAGGTTTGGGATTTTAGAAGGAAGAACTTCAGGTTCATTTAAACTTTCATCAAAGTTTGGTCTAAAGTCAACTGTTTCTTTATCAAGATCAGCTAACATTTCTTCTGCAATCTTACGTAAACGTGCTTCTGTATAACGCATTGCAGCAGGACTGTCACCATCAACGGAACCGTAGTTACCTTGTCCATCTACCAAAGGGTAACGAAGTGACCAGTGTTGAGCCATACGCACCATTGTATCATAAACCGAACTGTCACCATGCGGGTGATACTTTCCTAAAACTTCTCCAACGATTCTCGCAGATTTCTTGTGAGGTCGATTTGAATATACTCCAAGATCTTGCATTCCGTATAAAACACGTCTATGAACTGGTTTAAAACCGTCACGAACGTCTGGTAATGCTCTTGATACAATAACGGACATTGAATAATCAATGTACGCTGATTTCATTTCATCCTCAATGTTGATCTGGATTATCTTTTCTCCTTCTGCCATCTTGTCTTCATTAATTATTTTATCACCATAACGGTGTTTTTAGCAAGTTCCGAAATTATACATTTAAACGATAGTTCCAACAAGGTGAAAGACGTTTTTACTAACAAAAATCTGTGGAAAATTGGCGGTTTTATCGACTTATTAACAATTTTATTCGTTATATATTTGTAGGTGATGGAAAATGTTCATTTTTACGTTATAGTAAAAAGGTACGTTTTTTGATTAAACTGAAACCATGGAAGCAAAATTTTCACAGAGAGTAAAAGATGTAATAAGTTACAGTCGAGAGGAAGCCCTTCGATTAGGGAATGACTTTATTGGCGTAGAGCATCTTTTGTTAGGTTTGATTCGCGAAGGAGATGGTAAAGCCATTCGAGTAATGCGTGAATTCCAGTTGAATCTGAAAATGGTTCGTACTGAAATTGAACAGACATTGTCGTCGAATGCGACTATAGCAAATCAAAATTTAGCGAATATTCCGCTTGTTAAGCAGGCTGAAAGGGTGTTGAAATTAACTTATTTGGAAGCTAAGCTGCACAAAAGTCCAATGATTGGGACTGAGCATTTATTGTTGTCAATATTAAAGAATGAAGACAATGTGGCATGTAGTATTTTAAATAAGTATGGAATTATTTATGATAATGTTAAAGATGAATTAGAAGATATGAAAGAAGATGAAATTTCACCAAGAGCAGAGTTTCCTGGGGGTGCTGAAGAAGATCGAGATGAGTCATTGTCTGCTTCCCGTAAAAGTGCTGATCCAAAGTCTAAAACACCGGTGTTAGATAATTTCGGTCGTGATTTGACGAAAATGGCGGAGGCTGGAAAACTTGATCCGATTGTTGGTCGTGAAAAAGAAGTAGAACGAGTGAGTCAAATTCTTTCTAGAAGAAAGAAAAACAACCCAATTTTGATTGGTGAACCTGGTGTTGGGAAAAGCGCAATCGCTGAAGGATTGGCTTTGCGAATTGTGCAACGTAAAGTTTCACGTGTTTTATTTGACAAAAGAATTGTTTCATTGGACTTGGCTTCGTTGGTTGCTGGTACAAAGTACAGAGGTCAATTTGAAGAACGAATGAAGGCTGTGATGCAGGAAATTGAAAAAAATCCTGATGTTATTTTGTTTATTGATGAGATACACACGATAATTGGAGCTGGTGGGGCTTCTGGTTCATTGGATGCTTCTAACATGCTTAAACCAGCCTTAGCGCGTGGAGAAATGCAAGCAATTGGAGCAACTACTTTGGATGAATACAGACAGCACATCGAAAAAGATGGAGCACTAGAAAGACGTTTTCAAAAGGTAATCATTGAACCTACTTCAATTGATGAAACAGTTCAAATTTTAGATAACATTAAAGAAAGATATGAGGAACACCATTCAGTAACTTTTACACCTGAAGCGATAAAAGCGTGTGTAACATTGACTGAGAGATATATCACAGATCGTCATTTGCCAGATAAAGCAATTGATGCATTGGATGAGGTTGGTTCTCGTGTACACTTGACGAACATTAATGTGCCTAAAGCAATTTTAGATGTAGAAAAGAAAATTGAAGATTTAAAAGAGGAGAAGAATGAAGTGATTAAAACACAGCAATATGAAAAAGCTGCTGAACTTCGTGATAAAGAGCGTCAATTGATGGAAGAGCTTGAAACAGCGAAGGAAAAGTGGGAGGCTGATTCGAAAGACAATAGAGTGAAGGTGACAGAGGAAAATGTTGCTGAAGTTGTTTCAATGATGTCTGGAGTTCCTGTGACGCGTATTTCTGAATCCGAAACTGGTCGTTTGGCAAGTATGGAGGATGAAATAAAGGATAAAGTTATTGGTCAAGAAGAGGCCGTTAAAAAAGTCGTTAAAGCAATTCAGCGAAATAGAGCAGGATTGAAAGATCCTAATAAACCAATTGGTTCGTTTTTCTTTTTAGGACCAACTGGAGTTGGAAAGACTCAGTTGGCTAAAGTGTTGGCTAAATATTTATTCGATTCATCAGATTCATTGATTCGAATTGATATGTCCGAGTACATGGAGAAGTTTTCAATTTCAAGATTAGTTGGAGCGCCTCCAGGATACGTTGGGTATGAAGAAGGCGGTCAATTGACAGAAAAAGTGAGAAGAAAACCGTATTCTATCGTTTTGTTGGATGAGATTGAAAAGGCACATCCAGATGTATTCAATCTGTTGCTTCAAGCTTTAGATGATGGACATATGACAGATGGTTTAGGTCGTAAGATTGATTTTAAAAACACAATCATTATTATGACGTCGAATATTGGCGCACGTCAATTAGCCGACTTTGGTACAGGAGTTGGATTTGGAACAGCTGCTCAGTCCACACAAAAAGAAGAGAATTCTAAAATAGTGGTTCAAAATGCTTTAAGAAAAGCGTTTTCACCAGAATTCTTGAATAGAGTAGATGATATGGTAATGTTTAAATCATTGTCGAGAGAAGATATTCACAAAATCATCGATCTTGAATTGGAGAAATTGTACGGTCGTATTAATGAATTGGGGTACTCAATTGAAATTACAGCGACAGCGAAAGACTTCATCGTTGATAAAGGATACGATGAGAAATTTGGAGCTCGTCCATTGAAACGTGCAATTCAAAAATATGTTGAAGATCCACTTGCAGAGGAAATTGTTAAATCAAACTTACAAGAAGGGGATTCAATTAAAATTGATATGAAAAAAGATGCCGCTGAATTGACAGTTAACATTGAAAAAGGCAAAGGAACAAAAGCTTTACCCGCAAAGGATAAAGAGAAATAAAACAGTATCGTAAAAAAAGAAAGGAAGTTGAAAGACTTCCTTTTTTTATTGATACTATTACATGAACTAGTATTAAGTTAACGGTCAAGGCTATGCACCGCTGCGATTTATTAAAGTTAATTTTATTTCGGAGAAATAAATGTGCCAGTTTGAATGATTTATCATTCGAAGCGAGGTTTAAGCAGTGGAGTATAGGTGGTGTTAGTAACATAATTCAAATCATATGGTTCATTCTCAAAGAATAATTGACTTTAATACCATGGCTTACCAAAAATTTCTCCACACTTTTAGAAATATACTTTTGGTTTTCAGGGTTTTCAAAGTCAAGTTCTTGAATTCCAGTTATTTTAATTAACTCTTTTGCTTTTCTTTTTGTAAGCTTTGGTCCTCTGATCCTAATGCTATTGAGATGTACATTTTCGCAAACTCTAATAGTAGCATGTTCATTAAATTCACAAATAATTTCGAGATGATTCACGTCAATAGAATCAAGTACAATTTTTTTATAAAACGCTTGATATACCAAGGTGTCCATTTTTTTTCCATTACGCTTAATAAATTGTGTTGTTTCTGGCGCTCCTACAACAAACACTGTAGAATATTTAATGTCTTTTGGAAGAGAAATTAATCCTCCGGGAAAATCCCATAGTTCAATTTGTAAAACGTCTATTTTTTCACATTGAAAATCAATTTTTTCAGACGGTTGTGTTAAATTGATATTTACAAAATTACAACTATTTTGGGCTATTGTATTTCCTGCAACTAATAGAATCTGTCTCTTATACACATCTGACGCTGCCGACGATCTACTCTGTGTA
>CAJXRM010000122.1 GCA_913059205.1 uncultured Flavobacteriales bacterium | reverse complement strand
AGCGTCAGATGTGTATAAGAGACAGGGGCAAGGAGTTTTGTTTCGAAAGTAATACTAAAACGTTATTTCCTCCAAAACTTCCACCATTTGCGCTGAGTTGTTTCTTCAACATCCACACTAGCTTCCTGTATTTCCTTTTTCAATGTTTTTTTATCTACCCATTCTCCTTTTGGAGAACGCACCCATTTTTTGTCAATTCCCAATAATTGAAGTACCACTTGCTTTGAATGAATATCACTTGTTGCCATAACGATAGATTTAATTGATTTACAATAAGTTAAGGTTTAATTCTTATTGATTAGTAGTAACATGAACGTATACTACTTTCAAACGTGTAGAATAGCTGTTACAATTAGCAATGCTTTGATATTCATATGATTACTAGGGCTTTTTTGGCTGAGTATGTTTGAATAAAAAAAAATCTTTATAAAGACAATTGGATAAATTGGTCCGTATATCGCGATAATTGGTATTTTTGAAGGGAAACACTAATCGATTGGTGGAGAGTTGTTAATCTTACATGTGTTAAGATCTCTCCTTGCAAATAAGTATGACCGAAAGTAATCATTTATGATTGACCAACTTTTTAAGGCTAGTATTGATAGTATTCTAATTGCGGACGCGCAAGGAGCTATTACTCAGGTTAATCCTGCTGCTGAAAAAATGTTGGGTTATTCGAAAGAAGAATTGATCGGAAAACACGCCAAATTCCTGTATGCTTTTGATGAAGAATTTGAATCTGTATCGGCAATTATAAAAGAAACAGGAGGATTTAAAGGAGAAATAGTCAACAGAACAAAATCTGGAAAAAATATTACAACTTTCTTGTCCGCGAATTTTCTATTTGATGATGATGGTACTGTGCTTGGAATGATGGGGATATCGCGGGACATCACAAAGCAAAAGGAAATCGAAAGGAAATTAATTGAGCGTGAGAAAACACTGCATCAAATTACAGAAACCCTAAGTGATGTGTTCTATTTATATAATATTGTTGAGGGGAAATACGAATATATAAGTTCCAATTGTGAAAATGTGTTGGGTGCTACACAAGATTTTTTCTATTCAGGCAAGAGTCACACAAAGGAATTCGGATATGTTGATGACAAAGAAATACTCTACGATTCGAAAGATAAAGTTGATGCAGGTGAACCTTACGATATTGATTATAGAATCGTTGTAAATGGAGAAATTAAATGGGTAAACGAAAAATCATTTCCAATTAAAGATGATTCTGGTCAAATAATAGCGAATTCAGGAATTTGCAGAGATGTCACGAACCTGAGAAATGCAAATGAAACGATATATAGACAAAATATTGAAATAGGAGCAAGTATCTTGTATGCAAAGCGGTTACAAGACTCAGTTCTTCCAAGCACTGAAAAAGTAAAAGAAATTTTCCCTGATTCATTTGTGTTGTACAGACCAAAAGATGTTGTAAGCGGTGATTTTTATGTTGTGGATAATATTCAGGGAAGCGAGAATATAGATTTGCCTACGTTCATTGTTGGAGATTGCACAGGACACGGTATTCCTGGAGCTGTTCTTAGTTTAATGTGCAATGTGTTGATTCGAGAGTCATTCACACGAAAAGAGTTGTATACGCCAGGCGACGCATTAGGATTTGTTCGTGAACGACTTTCTAAATTTTTTGAAGCTGACAATGAGGTGCGCATACGCGATGGAATGGATGTTGCTTTTTGTATATTTCATAAGCCCACTATGACAGTTCATTTTTCAGGAGGATATAACTCGTGTGTAGTAATGCGAGACGATAAAATCATCGAATACAAAGGAGATAAACAACATGTCGGTTATACAGATAATCCAAAACCTTTTGTCGATCACGCTTTTAAAGTTGAAAAGGGCGATATGATTTTTCTATATACAGATGGTTATATGGATCAATTTGGAGGTTCGAATGCCAGAAAGTACACTAAAAAACGCTTGCATAAAAGTTTATTAGCCTTGCGTCATCTGCCAATGGAAGAGATTGGTCATATTCTGGGCAATGAATTTATCAATTGGAAATTAGAAGAAGACCAAACGGATGATGTTACGATTTTTGGTGTCAGAATCTAAATGCATCGGCCAAATTGAGTATCATTTTTAGTATAATACGGGAGAACTGCATTGCTTCTCGTTTCAATGTCTAAATTTGTGTCAACAAATATGATTTCATGCAGTACACGTATAAAGTAGAAAAAGAAGATTTAATAGAGTTTCAACTGTATGTAGCTTCTAAATCAGAAATTTTGATAAAAAAGAGGAGGAACAGTCGCGCACTGCTCGTAGCAGCGTCGGTTTTATTTGCCGGTTACTTTTTTACAAACGACGAAATCATCATGGGAATTTATTTTTCAGTTATGGTGGTTCTACTTCTTTTGTTTTATTACAAGTACTTTTCCTGGAAGCAAAAATTGAACTACGGACGTTTTATCAAGGCCAATTATGCGAGTCGTTTTGGAATGGAAGAAACCTTAGAAACTTTTCCAGACAAAATTCACGTAAAAGATAACTTCGGAGAAGGGGATGTGAAAGCTTCTGAGTTATCTGGAATTGTTGAAATAAACAATCACTTCTTTATCAATTTGGTTAGTGGATCTTCACTTATTGTACCCAAAAAACAGGTTGATGTTGCCAACTTGAAAAAAGAATTAAAACGACTTAAGACGCCCTTTGAAGAAGAGTTGAGTTGGTCATGGAAAACAGCGATGTAGCTGATTTTTCGTCGTGTGTTTCCACATTGGTTTTATCAATTTAGCATTTAAGTAAAGCTGCAATTTCAATTCAAACTAAGAATAAATTTATATTTTCGTTTTCCAATCTAATTGGAACCGTAATTACAAATTATGTTATGGCTTAATCACTACGATTACTGAAATTATTATGAGTAAGAAAAATAACAAAGTAAAGCCGAATGATGTTAAGGTTGACGAACCGATGAAATCATTCTGGAAAGATAAAGGAGCGCTTCTTTCAGCTGGTATTGCAATCATTTTTGGTTTGATCTGCTTCCTTCAAACAGTCAATTTTGATTATGTTAATTGGGATGACGACAAAAACGTGTACGATAACGAATTAGTTACCACCATTACTGCCGACAATTTTGTAGAGAACACAAAAGGGATTTTTACCACAGATGTAATTGGGAACTATAATCCACTTCCAATTTGGACTTTCGCGTTGGAGAATCTAGCATTCGGCATGGATTCGCCAGGTAAAATGCACATGAATAATGTGTTTTTGCATTTGATCTGTGTCCTATTGATTTTTAGAATTAGTCGTCTACTCGGATTGAAAAATGGAGCGGCCTTACTCGTTGCCCTGCTTTTCGCGATTCATCCTATGCGTGTGGAGTCTGTTGCATGGATAACTGAACGAAAGGATGTTCTGTTTGGTGTGTTTTTCCTTGGAGCATTGTTCTATTATGTTAAAAGAAAGGTATACGGCGAAAAGAAATACACCTTGATTATAACGGTTTTATTTATTCTTGCTTTGTTTTCAAAAATCCAGGCAGTCGTTCTTCCTCTTTCAATGATTGCAATTGATTATTATTTAAGTGGAAAAATTACCAAAAAAGACATTTTATCGAAGATACCTTTGTTCGCACTTTCACTGGCCTTCGGGATTTTTGGAATAATGATGTTGAAAGGTCAAGGATCATTAGAACAAGCAGTTTACAATACATGGTGGGAGCGTCTAACGATAGGCTCATTCACCTATTTCATTTATGTGATAAAAGCGATTGTACCTTTTGAATTGTCGCCAATTTATCCTTATCCAAGTAAATTAACAGCTGGACATTTTGCTGGATTGTTAATGATTCCAACCACACTTTATTTCTTGTATTACACTTATAAAAAAGAACTTAAAGTCTGGTTTTTCGGAATCTTGTTTTTTACGTTTAATATTATGTTCCTTCTGCAAATAATAGGAGCTGGACAAGGCTATTTGGCGGATCGATTTACGTATATAGCTTATTTTGGGTTGTTTTTCATTGCGGGATATTATGTGCAGAAGTTTTCGAGTAAAACAGCAGTGTACATAATAGCAAGTATCGCTGTAATTGTTTTTTCGGTTATCACAACGAGACAAACGGAAATTTGGGAGAACGGTGAAACACTTTGGACGCATGCAATTGCACAAAATGATAGGTCTGTATTGTCATTCAGAAATCGAGCTATTTACAGAAGAGATTTAAAACAAGTACAGGGAGCTTTAGAAGATTGTACAAGTGCAATTAATTTAGATTCAACAGATTCTGAAATATACAATACACGTGCAAAATTGTATTTTGACTTAGGTGGTGAAGAGAATTTGAAAAAAGCAGTTGCTGACTACGACAAAGCAATTCAGTATGACACAACGACTAGCGATTTTTACTCGAATCGTGGAGCAGCTCATATACAATTGGGACACACCGAGCTTGGAATGTATGATTTAAATAAAGGTTTAGAAATCAACCCAAAGAATGCGGTGAATTACCGAAATCGCTATTTAATGTATAGAGAGATGGGCGATTATGACAAGGCGATAAAAGATGTGAAAAGTTATTTGAAGTTGCGACCGGAAGATGCAGACATGTGGTTTGAACATGCGCGATGTATGCGGTTGAAAAAACAAGACAAAGAATCTATTCCATTCTTTACCAAAGCAATTGAACTCGTCCCGAACAACGGTTTTTTCTATTATGAGCGATCAAAAACGTATTACACTATGGGAGACATGGCAAATGCGAAAAAGGACTATTTGGCTGCGAATGAACGTAGAGCGGAAATCGATCCGGAATACCATAAATTAATGCAAGCAAACTAAGTTTTGCGCCTTGAAATTGTAATTAGTGTAGAGCCTGTTGTGATGTTAGGGCATCACAATTTCTGCTAGATGCTCTTTCAATTCGGAAACATGATTTTTCAATTCTTCATGATTCGGTTCAACAGTTGGAACAATTTCCACTGAACCGACATGAAGCATCCAGGCCAATTCACCCAATTCATGAATGATAAATTGTTCAGCCGCTGTTTCAGAAATGTCTTCGTTTAAGTGCGTCATATTCTTCGCTTCCAGAACAATGACTAAGGCATCATCTTCATCTTCAAAAATCAAGTATTGCCATTCAGAGGCATCAATTGGTTGTTCATCGTGTAACTCGTCGTATACAACAAATTGACGGTCCCAATTTCTAGGGGGTCTGCTGGAGTAAAACAACCAATCCATGTGTTCAGGAGCAAAAGTCATGATGTGTTGACTTACCTTCAACATATCTTTGTCGCCATTCGGCGAGAGCAGTAAAAACCAATTGTTATCATCATTCAATCCCAAATCCCAAGTGAACATTCCCATACCAAGAATGTGCTCATTCATTTGATCAACAACAAATTCACGGTGCGTGGAATTTTCATTTTCAATGCAATCTTTGATCAACTTTTCGTTTTTGACAAACCATTGCCAAAATCCAAGAATTGTATCGTCGTTCAGTTCCATATTGTCCATTTTCTCAAATATACAGTTTACAGCGTTAGCTGAACTGAAATGGTTAGCAAATAAAAAAAAGAGGCTGTCACAAATTGCAACAACCTCGAATTTTATGAATGATTCTGTTTAAATTAGAACAAGGTAAATGGATAAGCTACCTGCATATGCCCTTTTAATACTTCACCTTTTTCAGTGACAAGCGTGAATTCAAGTTCCAATAATCTACCATTGTTCGATCTGATTTTCAATCGTGAATCAGAACTTGGGTTTGAACCATTGAATTGTCCTGAGTATTTGTGTCCTTTGATATCATAGTTCACGTAAAAAATCCAATCGTCCGTATTTTCTTTTGATTTCACAGTATATTCACCTGGTGCAAATGCTTTAGGAGAACTTAGTGTATCTTTCTTTTTCAAAATCGTAATGGAACCAGTAGACGCTCCTTCCGGTCTTTCCCAGTTTTTCATTCTATCGTAATCCGCAAATTCAATTGTGATGTAGCTATCTCCTGTAAACTCATTGTTATCCGTAAAATCAATGCTCATGTCGATCAAATTTACCTTTCCGTATGTCTCTTCAAATTGAAAGTCGATTAGAGAACTCTTTTCTACCATTTCTGGAAGATAACACGCTCTCCAAGCTTTAGGCTGCTCTTGTAAAGTTTTCATTTTTGCACGATCGCCACTTTTGTAAAGTTCCATCATTTTCGCTTCGATTCCAGCTTCTGCCTCACGGTGAAGTTTAACGCATTCTTGAAATTCTGGACTGTCAGAATCAACGCTTTTCACTTTGTTGTAGCAATCGCATACCGCGTCTTGCGCATAGCTTGTTGATAGTAATATACCAGTTAAAAATATTCCAATTGTTTTCATAGTTTGATTTCTGTCTCTTATACACATCTGACGCTGCCGACGATCTACTCTGTGTAG
>CAJXRM010000121.1 GCA_913059205.1 uncultured Flavobacteriales bacterium | reverse complement strand
ACACAGAGTAGATCGTCGGCAGCGTCAGATGTGTATAAGAGACAGAGCATCTTTTTATGATTGCCCAATAAACCAATTGTTTTTGTCAATTCTTGAAGGTGACTTTTTTCAATAGTTTTTAGTTTAGTGTTCCAATGAACTTCAATTATGGAGTTGTTATAAAGGTCAACAGAAAACACATCCTTTAAATGGATTGTATTTATTAAAGATATCTCTTCCAACAAATTATTCATTTGGCACGTGTAGTAGTATCAAAACGCCAATAAAGCATTTCCGGTTGATACAAATTGTATATTCAAATATAACTAAATGTTTCGATAAAACCTATAGTACTTTAGATGAATAAGTTTTAATTATCGATTAGATAAGTATTTACAAGGGATTTCTAATTAGGTAATGGTGAAAAAAGCACGATCTCTAAGTTTCATTATTGGCTTTTCATAAAAATGATAAATCATTGCAGAAAAGAAAATAGTAATCAGGATAAATAGAATAAATAGTTCCGAATCGCTCAGTCGTCCGTGTGCCTGATGAGTTAAAATATGAAATACAGGGAGTTGTACTAAATAGATTGAGTAGGAAATTTTACTTAAATATTGAATTGGTTGAAATTTAGCTTTTTTAAGTGTCAGGTTACTAAGTTTGGGTAATAGTAAAGCAATGCTGATTCCAGTAATTGAAAAGTAAACCGTTTGCAAGTAAATATAGTTGGTTGTCTCAAATACGTTTATGGCTGTTAAGAGCGATAGACCTAGTAAAAATGTCCAATTTTTTGATTTGTTCCATTGTTCTCCGTAATATGTATGAATATATGCTCCCAACAGTCCAAAAGCAATGGTGTCCATTCTTGTGAGTACTAATTTTCTAAAGTAAAGATCCCAATCTAATTCAGGTGATGACTGCAAAAACCTATACATTAACGGCAATAAAATGAATATTAGAATTACTACAAATACAATTCTTTTGGTGGTGAATTTAAAAAAGGACTTATTGAGTTTGTATAAAGTATAAATGCATAATGGAAACAATAGGTAAAACCATTCTTCAACTGCTAAACTCCATGATTCCCAAAAGAAAAAATCACCGGGAATATGGAAATTTTGCATAAATACAAAATAGGCAGGTGTATATTGATTCAGAAAGCCGGGAATCAATGAAAAAGAAATTAATACGATATTTATTATTAGAAACAAATAGTAGTTTGGAAGTGTTCGTAGCCAGCGTCGAATTAAAAAATTTAGGCCTGTTTTAAAATCTAAATTTTGTCGATCTTGAACTAAATCTAGAATTATTTTACCAATTAAATATCCACTTAAAACGAAAAATAAATCTACACCATCAGGCAAATTGATGGACGAGATATATCCGTTCGGAGCATCAATTAAATGAGAACTGTGTGCAAACAAAACGAGCAAAATGGCTACTGCTCGCATCAAGTCTAATCCGAAAATTCTTTCAGCTCTATTTTTCAATTTGAGAATTATATTTTATTCCAATTGACTCCAAGTAATTCTTTCTCTGAATTTCGAAGTCCATTTTTTCTTCATAATAGATATTCGCAGTGTCGTTTGGTTTTAGTTCATTGAGCGTTTTCATTATAGATTCGACATCATATGTTACTGCTTTGCTGAACTTACATTTATCGAAAATATGTTTTTCTAGAACGAGAGGTTTTTTATACCCCGCGGCAAGATTAAATGCTCCGCTAATTTGATTTTGATACAAATCACCTGAAGCATCTCCTTCATGAATTAGAGGTAAGATATAATCACTTGAATTTACCATAGTATGAAAATGGACCACGGGTATAAAGTTTTCCCAAATCAAAATATTGTCTTCAAGATTCAGACGTGAAATTTGTTCTTGTATGTACGCTCCATCGCCATTTGAATGTCCATAACGACCAAGTAGCAAAATTTTTACGTTTTCGTTTATTCCATGCAATTCGATGGATTCAAACAAAGCTTTGTAATCTCTCCTTTTTAGTTCTACTTGACCAGGTACACAAATCCAAGTGTCACCAATTTTTTTATCCACTGGTTCAAATGTGAATGGAGGAAAGAAAATTGGATAAAACACGGATACCGTAAATTTGTACTTGGTATTGTTTTTCAAGTAATCATTTAGAATAAAATAGTGCTTAATTTTTTTCGAAATTCTATTTTGACTGAAACTAGTGCCTAATTTTTTTGTTTCATGTAAGATTCCATAAAAATTAGTTCGCTTTTTGTAAGGGAATTTCATTAATCTACCCGTCAAAATTCCTTGCGCGGTGTTAAAAATTATTTTGTCAAAATTTTCTTTCCGGCAGAAATGCCATAATTTGAACATAAATATCCATTCATGAATGCCCTTTTTCATTTCATAAAAGACTTTTCGGTCAACAGAGTCAATAAACTCAATATTTTCTTTTAATGAACTCGTACAGATTAAAGTCAAATGTACATTAGGAACAGTTCGAATAATTTTCACTTGCGAATAAAGACATTCATCGTGCGAATTAGTCATTTCGATAAGGGCTATTTTCATATCTTTCAATATTTCGAACTAGTGCGCTAAATTACATAAAAACGCACCATTTAGTTGGATTTAAAGTAAGCAAATAGAATTTAGTTTCAATTATTAATTGGCTGGTTGCGACAACTTACTTATCCTTCCTTTATTGGCCTAAAGTAAATTCTTCGGTAAAATCTTTTGTTATTTTATTGTTAACGCATCGAACGATAGAAAAGGAAGTTTGTACAAGACAACAACTAAATCAAATTATATGTTGTTAAAAAAAATACTACCCTTCGCTGTTTCAGGCATAATAATGAATCAAACGGCTAACGCGCAATTGTTCGAAACTAGAAGCACGCGTTTTTTAGGCTTGGCACTTTTAGATAGTCTGAATACTGCAAATAATACCAAGCAAATTGCAATTCGAGACTCGCTTGTTAATTATTATACGGATAAGCTTATAGCAAATCAAGTTTTGGAAACTTACTTTGATGGATTCAACATGGGATTGGTCGTTTATCAAGATGGAAACCCATTTCATTTACTGGGATTTTGGGATCCAATGGGGAAAAGTGTAAATGGAGGCTCGTTGGTCAATGGTACAGGAGAAGTTAAAACACCTTTCAATCGATCAATGGTTGCTAATTTTTCTAATGAATCCGTAAATTATGTTTCTGGTATCAAAAATGGCTCAGTTTTTTACTTCTGCGATTGTGCTAAAGTTCTTCGAAAAGGAACCTTCAAGAATAACAACAAAATTGGATGGTGGAAAGAATTTACGCCACAAGGTAATTTTGTTCAACAAAAATATATGGTCCCCGTTGATGAAAAACAAGTAATTGAAGAGGAGAACAAATGGCTTGTTCCCGCGCATTGCATGATGCGAAACCCAGGTGAAGACATTAAATGCCCTGACCTATGAAATATTTAATGATTTCTCTGAAAAAGGCATTACTAAATCCTATACTTATTCTTCAGATTGGCGCTGGGATATGTTTTATTGGACATGGAATGCTCGCAATATCTGGTAAAATTCAATTTGTTGCTTTGTTGCAAACTTTTGGATTTCATGAGGAAGGGGCTTTGACTATTTTGAAAGCAATTGGAGCCTTGGACGTGATAATTGGTTTGCTGTTAATTGTTCGACCTACAAAGGTGATTCTTATATGGGCTGTTTTATGGACAATGTTAACGATTGCAGCATGGGGCATACATGGAGATAGCATGATGGATTTGTTTAGAAGAATTACCTACACGACAACACCATTAGCAATGTTAATTCTGTTATATCGAAATAAGGCAGATGAAAAATCACCTATTAAAAAGAAAGAAAATATAACATTTGATTTTAGTAAAAGTGAACAAGCAATAGAAGAATTAGATCTTTCTCTTATTTCCATGAAGTTAATGGATGCTTCAGAAGGCGAAGGGTGGAGTGAACAACAATGTATTGAAGTTGCTCAGGAGTATAGAAGATACTTGAAATTGAAACTATTTTATCCATCAGAAAATATAGTGCCAAACAGAGCGATAGATACAATGTGGCATTATCATATTCTTGATACAGCTGCATATCAAAAGGATTGTAATTCTATTTTTGGAGACATCCTACATCATTATCCTTATTTCGGGATGAATGGTGTATCGGACCAAAGGAATCTTTTTAATTCCTTTGACAAAACAAAAATGTTATATGAAAAAACCTTCTCAACTCCGATGTGTGGGCCAACCTTTTTACCTTCCTTTCAAAGAGCAAGTTGAATTTTATTCAAATGCTAAAAATACACCTTGCGAAAGCGTAAGGCTTAAACAGGTATATTAAACACCTTTCATTTTTTAATTGTCGAATTTACTTGTAAACTGCGTTCATCTTGAAGAATGAAGTCGGTGTGCTGTCCTCCGTCGTTGTTTGGGGGCTGAGCGGAGTCGTAGTCCCCACAATACTCGCTGTGACCTTCGTATTCCCTTCCTCATCATTTGAAACGTTCAAAGTCACGGTGACGTCAGGTGTGTCGTTTGGATTCAAGATTGCTAAAAACTTACAAGTTCCCATGGTATCGAGTGACATTGGTTTTTCTAAACTCGTGCTCAACAACTCTTTTACAATTTCCATTTGTACAACGCCAGGCGTAACAGGATTTCCAGGGAAATGTCCATCATAGATGTGGTGTAAAGGATTCAAATGAATAGCGTAGGTGTGAACTCCTTCTTGAATAGAACGTGACTCAATTGCGTAAAAATCGTTTTGTAAAATCATTAGAATTGTGTGAATTTAGAATCTGAAATAGAACCGTTTGTTTGTGTGTTCGAAAATGAATACACCAATTTGTCGTCTGCCGTTTCAATCATCGTCATTTCGTCCAGTAAAGCCGTTTTCTTGGAGAACAACAACTCAATAGAAGAAATGTAACGCGACATGCGTGAACTTTTTGGCTTTAGGATCAATTTGTATTGGGACGAGCTTTCGTAGTACGAAATGGAAAACTCTTTTTCATTCAAAAAATCACCACTGAACAATTGAACCATCAATCCTTGAATTTTCTTCACCACTTTGTTCGCTGTTGGATTGGTGACTTCCTTTCCATTTTCCTGAAAACGCGCTTTTGCATCGTCAATCAAAATCACTTGTTTCTTTGGTGATAGGTGTTCCCAACGAATTTTAGATGGATCTTTGTACAACAATTTCCCTTTCGCTTTTTTCGGCGTATTGAACATGCT
Organism: uncultured Flavobacteriales bacterium; assembly: GCA_913059205.1. Lineage (GTDB taxonomy): Bacteria > Bacteroidota > Bacteroidia > Flavobacteriales_D > Crocinitomicaceae > UBA4466. Next base: position 1,332 of record CAJXRM010000121.1, on the reverse strand, counting down.
CGAATACATCACTTCTTCAAAATCAGCACTGATGGATTTCGTTTCCTTTGCCTTCGCATTGATTTTTGCTTTACAGCTAGAAGGATTGGCAATTTTAGAAAACTGTTGTCCAAACGTTGTGCTGGCAGAAAAAAGAAGGATGAAAAGCAAAAATCTAGGCATGTTGTATCGTTTTAATCGTTTCTCCATTGGCAAATTTAATGCCATTCGCCGTAGCTTGGTCAATAAAATCGGATAAGGCATCCACCGTCACGTCTAAATTATCGTGCAACAAGACAATGCTTCCAGGTGCAATTTTGGATAATAATCGCTCGATAAGTTTGTTCGGTTCGGTGTAAACAGAGTCGTAACTGCGAACTGTCCATCCCACGTTAGTCAAGCGTAATTTCGCCAGAACTTTGGCGTAAGAGGGATTTGTATAACCGATTGGCGGACGGAAAAAAGGTATTTTTCGCCCACTTAATTCTTCTAAAACAGTTTGACTTTGTGCAATGTCAGCTGTAAGATTCTTCTTCGAAAACAAGGACATAAAGTTGTTGTGCGCATACGAGTGATTGCCAATAATGTGTCCTTCCGCAACGACGCGCTTTACCAATTCAGGTTGCTGTTCTGCACGATTTCCAATCATAAAAAAGATGGCTTTGATGTCGTTTTTTGCTAGAATGTCTAGGACTTTTGGCGTTTTCTCAGGATCTGGTCCATCGTCAAATGTCAAGAGGACAAAATCATTTTTTAGGCGATTCACGGAATTCAAAAAGTAATTGAATTTCATAAAAAGCACACCTAAACTCATAATAACGAAGAAAAGTACGCCAACAGCAATAAGTAAGGGGATAAAGTAAGGTGTTTCGAAGAAAAACAAACAGATCAAACCGACACTTACGGCAAGGAATAAGACATTTATTTTATGCTTCATCGCGTTGAATTAGCATGATTCCAACATTTGTAGGACACATGTCATTCACGATTAATGCCCATTCTTTTTCTTCGTTGACAAGGTAATCATGTGCAATGTGCAACGCAAAAGCCGAAGCGCTGTAATGAAAACCTGAATAATCTAAAAAGTTGAACGCGTCTTTTGGTGTCACATGTTCTTCGATGCCGTCGTTCGAGTGCAAGAGCAAATCAATGTTTTCCATTTCGATATCGTGCACCTCTAAAAACGCTGCGATATCTGTTAAAACGTTTTCTGAATTGAATGTTGTTGAAATGGCTTTCACTTTTACATCGCTTTTCTCTGGCGATAAAACGAAAAATGAAGCTCCCGAACTCAGTGGGAAATCCGCTGGAATTAATTCCTGTCTCTTATACACATCTGACGCTGCCGACGAT
>CAJXRM010000120.1 GCA_913059205.1 uncultured Flavobacteriales bacterium | reverse complement strand
GAGATTTCTGCCTGTCTCGTGGGCTCGGAGATGTGTATAAGAGACAGTTATCAAATCGTGGTGAGTTTTTCAGAAATACCTTCCCTTTAGCCGCAGGTTTCTATCAATGGATTACTATTGAGGTCTTTGATAAAAACATTGACTTGCGCTCTAAAACGTCAATTCAAAAAAGATGGAACTGGCAATGGGATTATCATGTCTCTTTTGTAGTCTCGAACAGTCAAATTAATGGGAGAGATATTATTGTCGTGACTTCGGATGATGATTTAACCGAAATCATACATTCAGTAGGTTTTAAAGGTAGGGTTATGACTTTAGAAGAATATCAAATATTTTTAAACGATGAATCTGCGTAGCAGATCCATCGCCGTCAGAATTACGGCTTATATAGTAGATTTCGTTTCAACTTAAATTCAAATGGTACTTTTTCACTTTGATAAACTGGTATCTTCTTTTGTCTTCCGAAATCAATCATCTCAGCGACATTATCTTTAGGGAAACCACAACCTAATATAATCTCAGTATAGAACTCATCTGGCACTGTTACTTTTCTTTCATCGGTGGTAACACCTCTATGATTATAAGTTGTCATTAATCTATACTCTTGTTCATATTTCCAATCTTCAGCTTTAACGTGAGTCATTTTAAAATACCTCTGCGCTGTTTCCATTTCATCTTGATTAAATTCTTGAAGAGGGTGAATCTCAGGATATTTGTTAACATAAAGCACCTTACCACCTTTACCGAATAAATCTGAGTTACGCATTTTTTCTTCATGAAACCCAACACAAAAACCAGTGTGATTTTTAGCATAATGAGACCACATCAAAAGGTTATCCCACACACAACTTAATGATAGAACACCGAAAACATCATCGTACATATCAATAGAAAAATCGTCCGCTCTTTTTTGAAAACCTTGAATTTCATTTATGAGTTCATTTAATCTTTCATTATAGACTCTTTTTTTATCGGCATCAGTCAAATGAGTGTCAGACTTATGTTTACTGAACAAATAATCTACATATTCTTTCTTCTTCTCGTTGGAGTTAAGCAAAGAAAAGTTTGCAGTAATTCGACAATCAAATGGGTCATTGAACAACTTCGGTGAACTCATGAAAACCTCATTGTTTTTCAGAACTTTTTGATGATAAGAATCCGACCAATCTCTATACTTATATACCTTTTCAGGAAACTTTAAATCTTCTTTTTTTATTTCAGTGCTCATAGTAAATCATTTGTATAAATTTCATCATTATTTTTCTCTTGGTCAAAAAGATTGAGAGATATAATATTTCATAATATTTCCAGCAAATAATCTGTATCTTGTATTATCCAATCTGACCAAAAAGGAGCTTAATGGCAAAGAAAAAAGTACATGAAGGAAAATGCGCAATTTGCGGAGCAATTGGAAAACTTTCTTTTGAACATATACCACCTAAGTCGGCTTTTAATAACAAACCAATTAAAGTACAGAACCACGAGCATTTATTCGAACAAAAAAGTCCACTTTACGGCACACATTCAAGAAGTAACAAAGGGTTTGGTAGGTATACACTTTGCGAGTCATGCAATAACAAAACTGGTGCTTGGTATGCACGTGAATTTACTGAGTTTGCCACGCAAGGAGTAGATTTAATAAAATCAGCCAATCATCCAACTCAAATCATAGAAGGACTTTTTACAATAAAACCTCTTAATGTTATTAAACAAGTCATCTCAATGTTCATGGCTATTAGTCCAAATTGGCTACAGTCAAATAAAGAACTAGTTGTATTTGTTTTAGACAAAGAATCAAATGCACTACCAGCACAATACAAAGTCTATATGTATGCATGTATATCAAAATACAAGCGTATGATGGGAATGCAAGTATCTTGGAATGGTGGACAAATTTCTAAGTGGGCAGAGTTCAACTTTCAGCCATTTGGATTCTTACTTTGTGATGAATCACTTCCACCGAATGAATTTCTAATTGACATAACAGATTTCACTCAATTCGAATTGAATCAAGTAATACAAATCAACATCGCAATGGCATTGCTTCATATCGGTCAAGAGAATATTTGGGTAGGTACGTATAAAAATGCATAACGCTATAATTAGATTGTTCAACTTAGCTCAACAATCGCCGTTCACTTTACTTTATCATTTCATTCTGAACCCAATAAACTTTGAAAAGCAATTTCCCTGAAACCTTCAAGTAATACTGGCATAACAATTATTTCAAACCTCTCCGATTCTATGAAGTCTCTTCCCATCTGGTTTGCTGAAGCTTCAAGGTCTTTATTATTGATATAAACTAAATTAACTCCAGGGGCTGATTTATACTTCCAATAAACAGACTTCAGACTGTTAGTTTTTGAGTCAAATTGATATAATCTTATCTTGAAATGATATTTAGTCACAGTTTCTTGGGTAGACAATTGAAAAGGAAATTCTGATTGATATAACCATCCTTCAACTTTTGTATCATCCAAATCTATTGGGAATATCGCTTCTTCAATAAGAAGCATTCTTAAGTACTCGTTTGCTCTATTAAATGGTTTCATCTTAATCTATACCAAGATTTTTTTTAAGTCTGTACATCTCAAATTCGTAATGCATGTCTTTATAGATTTTATCACTGAAATATTCATCGTTTATAATCGAATCAAACAACTCCTTTTCTTCACTTTTCAATTTATCAAAATCAACAATGTGATAATTGTCTCTATACATATCGATTCGTAAAATTTTCTGCTCGAAAATCGTTCGAACATTACTTTTTCGGCACTGATAATACTTTATGATGTAAGTAATGAATTCATCGTTTGTGATAGGCAATCTTTTGATTGGATGGTCTCCGTAAAAGTAGAATTTATCTACTGGCTCATCAAAATCTATTTTCCTGAAATCAGACTCGGAAAGTCTGTTTTTTATAATGGCTGAAATTTCTTTATTCATAGTATTAATAATTGTTTGATAGTATATATAAATCGGGTGTAGCTCTCTTTTATACTTTAAATAAAAACGGGGTGCACTAATGGATATATATATACTATTATATATTATTTGCCTCAACTTTATTGGCTTTTAAGCATATAAACTATATGGGGTTAACCCACTAAAAATATTGACTATGAAAATTGAAAAAACAAAAATTAAATATCTATCAACTAAACAATTTAAATGTTGAAGAGAAATTACGAGAAATGGGGTATAAAGAACTTTATATCCGTAAACAATCAATAAAATATCACTACTTAATTACGCAAATACTAAACAAGTATTTCTACTTCTCTAGAGACTATAATAATGGCTATGTGAAAATATATGGAGAACTATTAGCAGATGATATTGGACATGCTGTTGACGTTGATGGAAAATCAAAAGATATTGTTTATTCGATACGCCGACACTTAAAAGAATGGGGAGTTATATTGTTCCATAAGCACGAAAAAGGTGACCACGACAATGGTCATTTCGATAGTGAAGTCTATTATAAAATCACAGATGAATTCTATAAAGGTGGATATAAATTAATTTCTGATAATGAATTGATTGAGAAGCTAAATTCCAATAGAATAAAACAACGTAAAAAGAAAAAGTATAACGAGAAAATACTAAAACGAAAGCAAGGAGTAACAGGTATTTATAAGCATCTCGAATCTGTGTATAGTAAGATTAAACTTGATGAAATAGGAGCTAGTGAAACACTCACCAATGCTCTAAATAACGGTTCTAAACTATCAACTAAACGTGTAAAAGGGAAAGTAACAGAAAGACATATGGATAAAGCGACTGAATCATTTTATCAAATGTTTATTGATAGATTCAATCAAGACAAATTCTTTCATATAGATTTTAACACTGGACGTGTTTATAGTGCTCTTACCACACTGCCAAAAATGTTTAGAAAACATCTTTCTATTGATGGTGAATCATTCACAGAATTAGACATTGGAAACAGTCAGCCATTACTACTTTCTATACTATACCGAAAATGGTGTGATTATAATAATATTGAGATTCAAAAAGATGGTGAAGAGTATCAACTTTTATGTGAGACAGCAAATTTTTATTCATTCTTCAAAGACTATGTTGAGAAGAATAAAGTAAAAACGTATGACACATTTAAAACAGATGTATTCGCACGAATTTTCTTCAATAAGGACAAGAAAAAAGAGAATAGCTACCAACGTTTGTTTAAGAAGCGATTCCCGTCAGTATATGCCTGTATTTCAGACATTAAAAAGCACAACCACAAAGATGTTGCTTTTAGACTTCAATCGATTGAAGCCGACTTGATAATTAATAAGATTTCAACTCGATTAGTTGAAGAAGGAATAGAATCGTTCTTTACTATTCATGATTCAATTAACGTACTTGAAAAAGACAAAAAAAGAACTCATGAAGTTATGCTAGAAGAGTTTGCTAAAGTTGAATTGAGACCAACCATTAAAGAAAAATGAAATTTTCCCGATTGTGTTGAGTTTTAAAGATAGTCGGGAAAGTAAAGTAGTGATTATTACTTTTCAGAATTGGAGGGAATCAAGTCTGCTAAATCACAATCAAGAGCTTCAGAAATGATTCTCAGTGTTTGTATCGAAGTGCAATACTCTCCATTTTCAATTTTGTAAACACTTTGCTTTTGAGTGTCCAATAAACCTGCTAATTCCACCATACTGTAGCCTTTTGCTAATCGATATCTTTTGACTTTATCACCGATTTGCTTGGCAAGTTTCTTGTTCAGAATTGCTTTTGACTGCTTTGTATATAACGGCTTTATTTCCACAGTGGAAAAGTAGCGATGCATATACTTTTAACGGTCATATTTAAAATATGACTTTATGATATTTTCCTTATCTTGCCAAGTAAAAACTAAAGACTTATGAAAAAGACAATAATTTTAATTTTTGGAGGTTTTATACTGACCTCTTGCGGTGGAACTGACAGCGCAAATGTAGCTGAAGACTCTTTTGAAGCTGACTGCTCATGTGATGAAGTTGTTAAAAATGATGGTAAATACTATCTAAGTGGGCTTCATAATGATGGTGACCGTACAACATTTGGAGAGTTATTTACAGGAACTTGCGGTACATTTAATGGAGCGAATGAATTGCTTGAAAAAGCTGAGTACAGTAACGGATTCATTCTAAGTAAAAAAGAATGGAAAGAAGTTGATGGAGAATTGTTTCAAGTACTTGATATGACTTACGATAACAACAAAAATAAAGAAGGTTATATTCTGAAGCTAGAACGTACACAAGGATTCCTTTATCCAATTGAGTATCGTGAATTTAAAGACAGGCAAGATGTTTCACATTATTATATGCAAAATGGATATGGCAAGACAGTTCTGAGCGGTGATTTAGGCGATGGATTTTTTGAAGCTCCTTGTAAACTCGAAGGCTACGATGCAACACCAAGCTCAATGTACACTTTCTTAACTTGCATTGAAAAGGAAAATCTTCCAAAATTTTTCATCAAAGACTATAACAGCGATAAAAGCTATGCAACTGACTCAAAATCTAATAAAAAAGCTTCATCAAAAAACAGCACTGATGATGTAGTCCAAAAAGAAGTTGAAAATAATAATGACAATGCTCAAAAATCAACAGAATATTACAAAATTAGTGACCCAGATGGCTACTCGAATCTAAGAAAAACGCCTAATGGTGAAATCATCAAAAAAGTTTACGATAAAGAGCAGTTTGAAGTTATTGGTGAAGAAAGTAACCATAAAAAAGTGAAGCTTTCAGATGGCACAATTGGCTATATTCATTCATCTAGAGTTGTGAGAAAATAAATAATTTTTACATAAAAATTAGGGGGTGTGGATTTTTATCCGCACCTTTTTTTATGGGTAATTTCTTCTATTTGTATGTAAAATACAGTCATAGTTTGATATCAAAGTTCATTAAACTAATGTCGCTTTTATATGAGCTTGAATCTAACAGCTCAATTTCTGACAAAGAAGTCCGAAATCGGCTTTCAAAAATCTTAAAAAACTTTGAGCGCCAAGCTGGTCATTTACATAAAGACATGGTCACTTATCACGTGATGGACTCAATGCAGACCACAGCTAAAAAAGAGCAGGTTTTTTATCACATCAACATGGAATTTAAATATATACTTAACTAGTATGAATGAATTTAAAGAAAAAAGAGTCTTTTTAATTAGACAAGCCAATAAACTGACTGCAACAAATGCATTGGTGTTGGATAACTTAAAGTTACCTAAGATTAAAGAATTGATAGCTAATGATGATGGTCACTATCAAGAATTGCTTATTGATAACAGAAAATATTATATGCTCTATGCTACCCAGCGAACCATTAATTTATGCTTAGAGACTTTAGCTTTAATTCATTCTTATATCGATGTAACAGAGCAGATTTTAAGTGGCGATTATGACAAAGTCGTAGTGAATTTTGATGTAGAACTCTTCTATCAAAAGTATGAAACTCACTACATCACCAATTGTCCAGTCGGATATGCTAGAAAAAAAATCATCGAGCTAGGCGATAAGTCAAGGTACCTCGACCACAAAATTTTGTTTATGAATAATGAAGAAATTTGATGAGATTGATATTTTTTTAATCAATCAAATGATGGAGATTGCGATGCAGAAGCGTGGATTTATTCTCTATTCTGACGATTGTCTGAAACTAGATTTGCATCACTATTATGAAGATAATCCTGTTTCAATTGAAATAGAAGATAATGGCTTAACCTCGATTAAGATTCGAGTCAAAATCTATCACAGTAATCAACAGTTATTCATACAATATTGCTTTAAAGCAATCATTACTGAAGATGGTTTTATCGAGAGACATGGCTTCAGCAAAGAGTATTCATACGTTCTAAAAATAATTAGAAGACTGATAAATGAAAGCTCTGTATATAATCTGTCTCTTATACACATCTCCGAGCCCACGAGACAGGCAGAAATCTC
>CAJXRM010000119.1 GCA_913059205.1 uncultured Flavobacteriales bacterium | reverse complement strand
TTCCTTTCAACTTGATTAAGCCAGTTTGTCTTGCCATCACATTTGATTTTTCATTTAAAGCCACTTTCGTAGGTAGGCCATTTCACCTGTCGACATTACAAATGTTTGACTTTGATTATTTGAAACAAAATTTGGACTTCCGATACATAAACAATGTGCCGTTTTGTATTGAAATAGCCTATTGAAGTGCTGTATTGTGTGCTTAACTTTGAAGTAATGAACAACTTTAGTTTAAGTATGGATTAAGTATAGATAGTGTATGAAACGAGTAGTTATTTACCCAAAAGACATCATGGCCATCACTGGCAAAAGCGAGCGCTATTCTCGTTACCTCATTCAGCGCATCAAAAAGCACTTAAACAAGCAAAACCATCAATTAGTATCTATTAACGAATTCTGCACTTATATGGGATTAGAAATAGATGAGGTAGAAGCTTCGATTATTGAATAAATAGATAAAACCAATTTATGTCAAAAACCATAAAATCTGCTCTCTTTTTACTTCATTTATTACTTTTATTTATATCTTAGAGCAACAAAACTCGTTCTTTAAATGGTAGTAAATTAGGTTAAATTAAATGTCACCTATTTTGTCACCCAAAAATTGAAACAATCGTAAAACCCTTTAAGTAAAGGGCTTTCCTAAATATGGTGATCCCCAGCCAGATCACAGAAGGGAGTTCAATTTTGGACTCCTTTTTTTATGCCTTATAATTTCATACTATTTTGAGACAGTGAAGTTGTTATGAAATTAATTACGAAACAATAATCAACTTAATACTGGCTAAGATTAACACAAATGCCAATAGAAACCTCAAATTCGAATTCTTCATTCGTGAGCTACCACTGAGTCCTCCCAGAAAACCACCAAAAGCAGCCAAAAGTATATACAGCCAAATAGTAGTATCAAATTCAACACCTTTTACCAGCTGTCCCATTATACCTGCTGCAGAATTCACCCAAATAAAGAGAGCTGAAACAGCTGCCGCTTCTTTCATTTTACCCCAATGCATCAGCAGTATTAACGGGCTAAGAATAATGCCGCCGCCAATACCAATTAAGCCAGACAAAAAACCAATCGAAGCACCAAAAATGAGACCGATACCCCATGGAGCTTCTTTCGTTTTTTCTGTTTCACGACCGAAAACATTTAAAATTCTAAGTACTGCAAAGATTAATAGTAATCCCAATACAATTCTGTACAATCGTGTATCGACTTCAATTAGGCCTCCGACAAAAGAAAACGGTATTGATCCAATTGCAAAAACGATAAATAACTTGAAGTTAAAATGTCCCTTCCTCCAATAATGATAAAATGACAATCCGGCAACAATTAAATTCAGCAATAAAGCTGTTGGTTTCATTACTTCAGGAGAGAATGAAAATAAAGCCATTAAAGCCAGGTAACCACTCGCTCCGCCATGTCCGACTGTAGAATACATAAACGCTACAATCGGTATTAATAGAAGAAACAAAAAACTAATGTCCATAAATTTCTCTTTATTCAACGATTATCATTGCTCCAAAACTAATGCAATACGTACTAGATTTTTACCCTCCAATGGTAATCATTGACCTATTATTGTGTTTCAATACGTCCTCATGTGAAAATTCAGGCATTCCACCTCGCTCTTTTTCCTTCTTGTGAATTGCGTCTCGAATTAATGACTCTATATCTAAGTTGGATCTAAAAGCACTCAAAAGATCCGTTTCGTAGGCAGAGAATAGGCAGTTTTTAATCTTACCATCCGCTGTAAGTCGAATTCGATTACACGTATCACAAAACGGATTTGTAACTGAGCTAATAATGCCAAAGGTTCCTTTTCCATCTACCAATTTATAATTACGTGTCGTATCATTCGGAGCATCTTCAATTTTGATGAAATTATCTTTTCCAAGGCCAAGACCAACCGCAGCTAAAATCTCCTTAAACGAAACTTTTTTGTCCCAATTCCAATTGTTACCATCGAACGGCATGAATTCTATGAATCGAACATGCAAGTTTGTTTTTTGCGTCCATGTTACGAAATCGACAATTTCATCTTCATTCAAATCTTTAATTACAACCACATTGATTTTTACATGAAATCCGTTTTCAATCAACAAGTCAATATTGTCTTTAATTTGTTTAAAGTAATTCCGGCGAGAAATATCATTAAATCGTTCTTCCTTAAGCGAGTCCAAACTGACATTCACTGAGTGTATACCAGCTTCTTTGAAGACATCAATAAATCGATGAACAATAACCGCATTCGTTGTAATAGCCAATTCCACCGGTAATTTTCCTAATTCTCGAATAATGTATTCCGCATCATTTTTAACCAATGGTTCTCCACCTGTCAAACGAATTTTTTTTACGCCTAAACCTACAAATACCTTCGCAATTTCAATCGTTTCCTCAGCGGACATGAATTCCGATTTATCTCTAAGTTTTACACCTTCCTCTGGCATACAATAGAAACACCGTAGATTACATCTTTCAGTTAAGGAAATACGCAAATAATCGTGCTTACGCCCAAATCCATCTACAATCGGTTTTATTGGTTCACTCATCGTTCAATCGTGTCTAGCACCTTTAAAAATTCTAAAAACGTGCAACAGCGCTGGAAACAATGCGTCCATTGATTCGGCGGCTCCTTTTGTAGAACCAGGCAATGCAAGAATTAAACTATCCTCTTTTGTACCTGCAATGCTTCTAGAAAGCATTGAATAAGGTGTTCGCTCTTGTCCATAACCTCTTGCTGCTTCAGCAATTCCAGGAATTACCCTGTCAAACAATGGAGTTAATGCTTCTGGCGTAACATCACGCTTTGACAACCCAGTACCTCCTGTAAAAATGATTAAATCTGTACCTAGCCGCACATGTTCAAGCGCACCATTTTGTATCGCATCAATTTCGTCTGGGATAATGACATAATCGCGTATGGAAACAGAACACGATTTCAGTTTTTCTATAATTGCCAATCCTGCTTTATCTTCTTTTTGACCTGCTGAAATAGTATCTGAGCAAACAAACACTGCTGCAGTCAAATCAGTTCTGTACTTATCTTTGAAATCCGATTTGCCCCCCTTTTTCTCGAGAAGACGGATGTTCTGAATTTCAATCCCCTTATCAATCGGTTTTAGCATGTCATACATCGTTAATGCAATTACACTAGCACCGTGCATGGCCTCAACCTCAACTCCAGTGCGGTAAATAGTGCGAACTTCCAATAAAATCTTGATCTTCAATCCATCAATTTCATAGCTAACACCCGTATACTCAACAGGTAATGGATGACAATCCGGTATCATATCCGAAGTCTTTTTTACAGCAAAAAGTCCCGCAGTCTTTGCCATTTCAAATACATTCCCTTTTGGAACGAGGTTATTTTTAATTGCCTCAATTGTCTCCTCTTTACTCACCATAACCGTTGCTTCAGCAATGGCAATTCTTAAGGAAGTGTTCTTATGCGTTATTTCGACCATAATCAATTATTTTCTTTCCAAACAAACGAATCGTCTTCGAACAATTCCTTTCCAAAAACGGGCACTTTTTTCTTAATCTCTTCCACAATAAACTCTATCGCTAATTGCACATCTTTTCTGTGTTTTGAAGAAACAAATACAAAAAGACAAATTTCACCTGTTTTTACAACTCCTAAACTGTGGTAAATGTGCATGCAAACTAAGTCGAATTTCTCAAAAGCCGCTTCACGAATAACGTGAAATGCTTTATTTGCCATTTCTTCATGAGCAGTATACTCAATGGCAACAACTTCTTTAGAATCGATTAGATCAGCCCTCACCTGCCCTAGAAATATTTGATGTGCACCAATGGTTGTCTTTACCTGATGGTGGGCAATTGAATTTGCAATAAATTCAGGTGATATCATTCCTTCTTTAAAACAGTTTTTCATAATTCTTTTATCTAATCAATTTTCAGTTAACACCTTATTATTAGCCTCCCGCAAATGGAGGAAGAAGGGCTATTTCTGATATATGCATTCCCTTTGGAGCAACTTTCATTACTTCTTGATTTACCGCTATTGTATAGACTGTTGATTTTAATTCTGGATAAAGTGAATTGAAAAACGCTTTCAAATCAATTGAATCCATAGAGTTATCAATTTCTATTAATTCAGTTTGTTTATGCAGTTTTTCTGAAATCATTCCGAAATAATGAACGCTAGCCATCATAAGCCTTTGGAATTTAATTGTTCTTGCGTATTTATATTGTTAAACGTGTAATCGTCTACTCCATGGCTTCCTAATGAAAATGGAACAATTTTAGCCTCCAATTCAGAACATATTGCTTTTAATTTCAACTTATTTTCATCAATTTTCTTTTTAAAAACATCTCGTACTTTCTTAGAGTAAATTCCGATTAGTGGATGCTCAACACCTTCAAACTTTGCAATTGTTATTTCATTACTGACACATTGTGAGATGAGTTTTTTCAGGACTTCTAGTGTAAGAAATGGCGTGTCACAACTAACAATCAAGTTCAAATCCGTTGTACTACGACTAAGAGCTGTATAAATACCCCCAACTGGTCCTTTTTCCGGAATTAGATCGTTGTAAATTGGATATCCAAAAGTCTCGTAACCAGGACTATTTGATATAATAATTATATCTAATCCTAGCTTTTCGAACACATCAATAACATATTGAATCATTGGTTTTCCATTTAAAATGGCCAAACCTTTGTCAAAGCCCATTCGAGAACTTTTCCCTCCTGCTAGTATTACCCCCGTGATAGCATTCATAAACTCAATTCACTTAGTTTAGAACTTAAAAACGCCTTATTCTCTTCAACAAGTTTACTGTACATTTCGATTGACTTAACGCCCGCTTCTGTTAACACAGAGCCACCACCTCCAGTTCCTCCAATTTTGTGCGCTACCAATATATCAGAACTGTGCTCATTCATGGTATTAACTAATCTCCATGCTTTTTTATAGGACATTTTCATTTCCTTAGCGGCTTTTGAGATAGAACCGAAAACTTGAATTTGCCTTAATAGCTCAACGCGCCCTTCTCCTAAAAAAGTACCATCGTCTGTTGTTATCCAGACCCTACTGTTTATTGAATATTTCTTTTCGCTGCTCATATCGTTATGTCTATTAATACATAACGCTCAAATATACGTATTCTAGTGATCCTAGAAAAGATCAAGTCACATATTTCTCTGTATTGATTTAATTATTTCAACAGATTCCCCTTCGTCCTCCCGTGTGTTATAAACACAGATAATCGATAGAAAGTAACCATCTTTAAAACGGTAATACTCATGAACGAAACTTGTGTCCGATTCATCAACCAATTGAAAAAAACCGTGGGCAAAGTCCTCACCTGCAATGGAAGCTTTATCAAACGGACTTACAATCATTTCATTTTTATTAAAAAGAAACTCATACCCTTCTTGACTTTCTTTTAACTGCTCAACCGGAGATTTTGAACCAAACGGGTTTGCCTTGTCAGCGGTCATGGTCAAGGTAATTGGATAATACTCATCGTAGGAATCTAAATACTTTGCACTTAACAAATCACCTCCAAACGAAATTGATTTAAATGATTTCGTGTTTACATCCCAATTTTCATCGAAATTAACGCTGATATTGAAAAAAGGATTTACATTTAAACCATCTTTTAATGTTCCAAATAGCACTTCTTTTTTTAACTTATCTTCCTTCTTTTTTGATTTAGAATTACAGGATGTTAATGTGATGAGTACAATAGGTAGGATTAATGCAATTTTCATGATTTTAGATTTTTATCCTAAAATAACGGTATTTTGAGAAATAAAGGGGATTTGTTTTTATTTCATTCTTGTCTTCTTTTCACTTCTCGATTAACAACATTCCACCTATTGGAGAAAAAAGATTGTGTCGTTTATCATGAGAGCAGCAGCATTGCTTGACTGAAGACCGATGGGTATGTACCCTCAGAAAAAACGAAACAAAAAAGTCTAGCGCTGCATTGCGCAATCCAGCTCTACTCTTAAAAACTGAAAGTGTCAGTGATCTACCTTCTTAGCTGCTTCTCGGTTTCCGCTCCGTCAAGTATCGAAAACAATGCTTTCTCGTGCTTTTCTTTTTGCTGATTCTAGGTGCATTACTAATTCCCACTTCGATTTAATAATTTTTCGAAGTGAAATCGTTTATTATGGGCTTCCCACTACGAAAAGTACGATTGTGAATTAGTGTTAGGTCGTTTTTGGCAAGAAAAAGTGATAACTTTTGAAAGTGTTCAAGAGGAGACAATAAATAGTTAAAAGGACATTTGATTTTCCAAATTCTACAATTCAACAGGAATAGGAATACCTATTCCCATTGCCAACGGTCAATCGTTATTGTCTTCGCATTTCAATTTTGGTCTTAATCGTAATGCCAACTGAAACTATATAAAGATTAGACTTTATATAAGCCTTTTGTCTCAATCGCTTTCATCAATCTATCTTGATGAAAAACATCTGATTTTCTTTCTCCATCCTCAATCCAAACACATTCCACGTACGTATCTAAATTCTCAAATCCAAATATTGGGTGTTTTTTTGGTAAGTATTTGACTACTTCCATTTTTGGACCAAGCTTTTTTCCTTGCAATCTTACTAAGCTCCAGGTTTAAACTTTCTAGGCATAACAATAAAATTTTAGGTTATTAAACAGTCCATGAATAGCGGAGGCCTAGTATAACCTCCGCATCCATACTAAATCAAACAATAAACTTCATTATGAAATCTTAATGGATCTTGAAGGCTTTTGCTTCGCTTCTTCCTTTTTAGGTAAACTAATTCTTAAAATACCTTCATTATAAGTCGCACTTATAGCTTCATCATTTACACTTTCAGGTAAGGTAAAAGTTCTTTTGAATGAAGAATAACCAAACTCTCTACGGGTAAAGTTTTCCTCCTTACTTTCATTCTTTTGACTTATTTCTGAAGAAATTGATAATACTTTATTATCAAGCTCAAGCTGGAAATCTGATTTCTTCAAACCTGGCACTGCCATTTCAACTTCAAAAGCATCTGCAGTTTCTTTGATGTTCACTTTTGGTAAGGTAATTCCAGTGTTGAAATTAGATGAAAACACTGAAGGCAAATCTCGATTCAATATTTCATCAAACCCTGTCTCTTATACACATCTGACGCTGCCGACGATCTACTCTGTGTAG
>CAJXRM010000118.1 GCA_913059205.1 uncultured Flavobacteriales bacterium | reverse complement strand
CAGCGTCAGATGTGTATAAGAGACAGAGATGAAGCAGATGGCGGAGCAAATGGACGAAATGCAAGCGCAAGCGAACAAGCAACAGCAAGAGGAGGATATAGATGCATTACGCGAAATACTAGAAGGACTTGTTAAGTTGAGTTTTGCTCAAGAAGATGTTATGAAGACAATTTACAGTATTTCAGAGACGGATCCTGCATTTCGAAAACAAGGGCGCGTTCAAAGACGCGTAATAGACGACTTAGCGCCTATTCGTGACAGTTTATTGGCCTTAGCTGAAAGACAACCGAAAATAGCCCAATTTGTTGATAAAGAGTTGACTCAAATTAAGGTGAACAATAAAATGATATTGGAGGATATTGACGAAAGAAGAAAACGTGAACTTGGGATTCATCAGCAATATGTTATGACGTCTTTTAACAACTTAGCACTTTTATTGAATGAAAGTTTAGCACAAATGCAAAGTCAAATGAAGAGTCAACAACCAGGCTCAGGCAGTTGCTCTAAGCCTGGGGGGTCTGGTAAGCCTGCGCCTGGTGGAAAAAAGCCAGGAGATCAGGACATGAAACAAATGCTGAAAGACCAGCTGGAACAAATGAAAAAGGGGTCAAGTCCTGGTGGAAGTAAGCCTGGTGACGCTAAGGAAGGTCAGCCTGGAGGAATGGGCATGGGAAACCAACAGGTTGCTAAAATTGCAGCTCAACAAGCGGCAATGCGTCGTAAGCTCGAACAAATGCGCAATGAGCTAAACAAAGACGGAAAAGGTTCAGGCAACAAGCTTAATCCTCTGATCAATGAACTTGAGAAACAAGAAGACGACCTAATCAATAAACGACTTGGTAACAACTTGGTAGAACGTCAACAGAAGATTTTAACGCGTTTATTGGAAAGTGAAAAAGCGATCAATGAACGAGGGTTAGATGAAAAAAGAGAGTCTAAAGAAGGAAAAGATCAAAATAATGGTAACCAAATTCGATTTGATGAGTATAACAAGGAAAAGTTGAAACAAATTGAATTACTCCGAGCGGTTGACCCTATGTATAAAAAGTACTATAAGGACAGAGCCAACGAGTATTTCAACCGAGTGTTATAATAAGAATTGAGTATGAAAGAAGGTTTTGTTCAAATTGATAGTCTGTCAATTGCTTCGGATTTTGCAGAAGTAAATAAAGTTGAACTGTTAATTGACAATGTTTGTAATCGGTTAGCCGTTAATGAAGATTATTATGGTAATGTTTTGATTGCTGTCACAGAGGCGGTGAACAATGCAATTCAACATGGAAACAAAATGAACAATTCTTTAAGTGTTGACTTATTTGTTGGAGATAAGGAAACTGATTTTTGCTTTAGTGTCAAAGATGCAGGTACAGGGTTTGATTTTGAAAATCTACCGGACCCAACGGCACCTGAGAATATTGAAAAAGAAGATGGCCGAGGGATATTTTTAATGAAATCTTTAGCCGAAGAAGTGTCGTTTTTTGACAATGGCTCAAATGTTCAGATTTATTTTACAAAGAAATAGTGGTTAATTTATTTTACGAAGAAACGAAAGCTCTGGGTTTAGATCCGGACTTTTTTGTTTTATGGCTTAACAAAGTGTGTAATTCTCACGACAAAAAGCTAGGCGAAATCAACCTGATTTTTTGTTCAGACGAGTATTTACTCAACATGAACAAGGAGTATTTGCAGCACGATTATTATACTGACATAATCACATTTGATTATTATGAAGAATTAGTGTCTGGTGATTTGTTTATTTCTCTTGATCGGGTTCGTGAAAACGCTGCTGTTTTAGGTGTTGCGTTTATTGAGGAGCTTTATAGAGTTGTTGTGCATGGCACACTTCATTTGCTGGGTTTTGGTGATAAATCGCCCGATGAAGAAGCGCGAATGAGGAGTCTTGAAAATGATGCTTTGTTGTTAATTGTTCCACGTGAAACGTAAGATTGTTAAAAGTGTTGTAATTTTGTTCCACGTGAAACGTTTTATATGATTAAAGAATACGATGTAGTTGTTGTTGGTGCAGGACACGCTGGTTGTGAGGCTGCAAATGCTGCCGCAAAACTGGGTAGTTCAGTGTTGTTGGTTACAATGAACATGAATACAATAGCTCAAATGAGTTGTAATCCAGCAATGGGCGGTGTGGCAAAAGGTCAGATTGTAAGAGAGATTGATGCGTTAGGTGGTGGCTCAGGAATTGTTTCGGATAAAAGTGCGATTCAATTTCGAATGTTAAACAGATCAAAAGGTCCAGCAATGTGGTCGCCACGAACTCAGAATGATCGAATGAAGTTTGCTGAAGAATGGAGGTTGATGCTTGAGAAAAATCACGGGGTAGATTTTTGGCAGGACATGTGCGACGGTTTGCTTATTGAAAACGGAAAGGTTGTTGGTGTTAAAACGTCTATAGGTGTTGAAATTAAATCGAAAAGTGTTGTTTTAACAAATGGTACTTTTCTAAATGGTTTGATTCATTTAGGAGAAAAGCAATTTGGAGGTGGTCGCGCAGGTGAAAGAGCAGCGACAGGAATTACTGAAGATTTAATTAGGGCTGGATTCGAAACGGGCAGAATGAAAACAGGTACTCCGCCAAGAGTAGATGGTCGTTCTTTGGATTACTCTAAAATGGAGGAGCAGTTTGGAGATGTTAACCCAACAAAATTTAGTTATTCTGATACTGAGCCACTAAAAGAACAACGCTCTTGTTATGTAACATACACAAATGAGGAAACCCATAAAGTTTTAAAAACAGGTTTTGATCGTTCGCCAATGTTTAATGGTCGTATTAAAAGTATCGGGCCAAGATATTGTCCTAGTATAGAAGATAAAATCAATCGATTTGCCGATAGAGATAGACACCAGCTTTTTGTTGAACCTGAGGGTTGGAACACTGTAGAAATTTATGTAAACGGATTTAGCACCTCTTTACCAGAGGATGTTCAATTTGCCGCCATGAAAACTATTCCTGGTTTTGAAAATGTGAAAATGTTTCGACCAGGTTATGCAATTGAATACGATTATTTTCCGCCGACTCAGTTAAAACATACACTTGAAACGAAATTAGTGGAAGGTTTGTATTTTGCTGGTCAGATTAATGGTACAACAGGTTATGAGGAAGCTGCTTGTCAAGGGTTGATGGCAGGAATTAACGCTGCAAAGAAAGTTCAAGAAAAACCTGAGTTTATTTTATCGAGAAGCGAGGCATATATTGGGGTACTGATTGATGACTTAATTACGAAGGGTACAAAAGAACCTTATCGAATGTTTACGAGTCGCGCTGAATACAGAATTTTATTGCGTCAGGACAATGCCGATATTAGATTAACTCCAATTGGTCATGCTATAGGTTTGGCATCAGATGATGCTTTGGATCGAGTCAATAAGAAAAATGCAGGTACAGAGAAGTTAAAAAGATTGTTAGAAAAAGAAGCGGTCCTCCCTGAAGTTGCGAACAGTATTTTAGCGAATAAAGATAGTGCGCCAATTAATCAACAGGTGAGATTAAGTTCTTTAATCACTCGTCCAAATATTACTATGGATGAAATCTTTGAAATGAGTTCAACGGTTAAATCGGAAGCTGATGTATTAACAGCTACACATTCGGAAATTGTTTCTCAAACAGAGATTCAATTGAAATATGATGGGTATATCAATAGAGAGCAGGATGTCGCTAAAAAGATGAATAGATTAGACGAAGTGAAAATACCCGTTTCATTAGATTATTGGAGTTTGTCAAGTTTGAGTTCTGAGGCAAAAGAAAAATTGACTGCGTTGAAACCTGCAACAATTGGCCAAGCTTCAAGAGTTAGTGGTATTTCTCCAAGTGATGTGTCTGTTTTAATGATTTTTCTTGGGCGCTAACGCTTTTTATGCGTTTTAAGCGCGTTTTTTAATGTCTAATATAGAATCTATAAGGAGCTTTTGTGTTCGTTGATTTGAAAAGACGTTTTTTTGAGTTTTTTCTAAAAGTTTGAATCAATTTTCGGTTTTTCGATCCAATCACCGTGTTCACGAATTAGTTCTATCAATGCGTCAACCGCTTCTGCTTCTGGCACATTTTTCCGCATTATTGTTTTTTCTTTATATAGGTGTATTTTTCCTGGACCTGTTCCAACGTATCCGTAATCTGCGTCAGCCATTTCTCCTGGTCCATTGACGATGCAACCCATTATTCCGATTTTCACTCCTTTTAGGTGAGATGTTTTTTCTTTAATTTTTGCAGTGGTTTCTTGAAGATCGAATAAAGTTCTTCCGCATGATGGACAAGAAATATACTCTGTTTTGGAAATACGTGTTCTTGTTGCTTGCAGAATTCCGAATGAAGTTGCATTAATGTGTTGAATTGTTTGTTTGGACTGCAACCAAATACCATCACCAAAACCGTCGATAAACAAAGAACCTAGTTCTGATGCAACCCATAATTGATACTTTTCTGGGTCGTCGATATTTATTAAAGAAGAAAGAATGACCGGATTCAAGAGGTTTTGTTCTTTTAATTTTGAAAAGAAAGCCCTAAATAAATGTGTAGTGTTGGCATAGTTACCTTCTAATATAACACTGACATTTGGATAGTCTTTAAGGTAAGAAACATCTAAATCTGATGCGTCATGTCGTACAAAACAAAATTGTTTCACGTGTAACAATTTTAATTCATTTTTAGACACAACCTGTTGATAATTAGGGCTTTGTGATTTTTCTGTGTTGTTTAAACTGGTTAGAACGCGCAATGTACCAGGCAATTCAAAGTCAATTTTTCTATCTCCAATGTATACAAAGTCCGCTGCGGCATCAGAAATATTCCATTTATCTAGAGTCATGGAATAGTTATATCCAAAACCAAAAAAGTGAGAAGGCTTTATGTTTTCAACGTGGCTTAAATCTGCAATAACAACAGGTACATTTGACCCACCAACATTTTTCAAAGTAGTTGAAAGACGTTTACTGTATGCGTACGGGTTATAAAAGTTCTTTTCGAATGAGTCGAGATTTATTGTAGCAAGGCCGCTATCGTTGTATTTCGCTAATAGCTTTCTGGCTACAGGAATTTCTGCTTCAGGCTTTTCTGTAAGTGAAACGCGAACCGTGTCCCCTATTCCATCTTCAAGTAAAGATCCGATTCCTACCGCTGATTTTATTCGTCCATCTTCTCCATCACCTGCTTCTGTTACGCCAAGGTGCAATGGGTATATTGCTCCTGACTTTTGCATTTCAGCCACCAATAATCGATAAGCCTGCACCATAACAATTGTGTTACTGGCCTTCATGGATAATACAATGTTATGATAATTGTGTTTTTTACAAACATCGAGAAACTCCATTGCTGAAGCAACCATGCCTTTCGGGGTGTCTCCAAAACGACTTAAAATTCTATCTGATAATGAACCATGATTTGTACCGATTCTCATTGCAACATTGTGTTTTTTACACAATAATACCAATGGTGTGAATTTAGCTTCTATGCGAATTAATTCGTTTTTATAGGACTCATCTGTATACTCAATTTCTTCGAATCGTTTTTTGTCGGCATAATTCCCAGGATTTATTCTTACTTTCTCTACATGTTTCGCCGCAACTTCAGCTGCATTCGGCGTAAAATGGATATCCGCAACGAGTGGAGTGTTATACCCTGCCGCTCTTAACCGTTGTTTTATTGCACTTAAGTTTTCTGCTTCCTTTATACTTGGGGCGGTTAAACGTACAATTTCACAACCATTTTTAATCATTCGAATTGACTCCTCAACAGAACCGTCAGTGTCCATAGTATCTGCCGTTGTCATCGATTGAACGGCAATAGGAAAATCATAACCAATTGAAACACTGCCAATTTTTACCACTTTCGACTCTAAGCGAGAACGATTGTAAAGGTTATTACAATATGGTGGAATTAGTTCTTGGTCCATCTCCGTTTATTGTTTTACACATTTCAAAAATAGGGATTATCTATTTGAATGCGTGTGTTTTCGGTGTTAAGAATCCTATAACGAATGTTAATAGATGGTAATTATAAACCGTTTTAGGCAAAAAAAGTGTAATTTTACTGTAATAAATAAAGTGAAGTTTATGGAACTAAATAAAATAACATTCTCAGAATCAAGCAATTCGGATTTTTATAAAGAGTTAAGAAAAAGGGTAAATGCTTATTTTAAAGACAATAACATTTCTCGTTTTGCCAATGCAAACATGGTAATTAAGACAATTTTTATGTTGTCACTTTATCTTGTTCCCTTTATTTTAATTCTAACGGTATTCGAGGCAACATGGGTAATTATACTTATGTGGGTAATTATGGGTATAGGTATGGCTGGAATTGGACTTTCAATAATGCATGATGCCAATCACTCGGCGTACTCTAGAAATAAGCATGTTAATTCTTTTATGGGTAAATTAATTTATCTAATTGGAGGGAATGATGTAAATTGGAGAATACAACACAATG
Organism: uncultured Flavobacteriales bacterium; assembly: GCA_913059205.1. GTDB lineage: Bacteria > Bacteroidota > Bacteroidia > Flavobacteriales_D > Crocinitomicaceae > UBA4466. The sequence goes on along the minus strand of CAJXRM010000118.1, from coordinate 727 downwards.
TTTTACACCATACTTATACGAACGTAGATGGGATGGATGAGGATATTGATACAGGATTTTTAATGCGTTTTTCACCAAACCAAAGATTAAGAAAAGGACACCGTTTTCAACATATTTATGCTTGGTTTTTATATGGCTTTATGACTATTATGTGGGCTACAACGAAGGATTATTCGCAGTTTGCTCGATACAAAAAAAGAGGCTTAACAAAGACGCAGGGTCTTTCAAACAAAGCAATATTTATCGCTTTAATCACAAGTAAAACGACGTATATTTTGGCAACGTTATCGTTACCAATTATTTTTGGTGCAATGTCGTGGTGGGGAACAATTTTATGTTTTCTGCTGATGCATTTTGTCACTGGGTTGATATTGGCGATGATTTTTCAGCCTGCGCACGTTGTTCCAACGTCTAATTTTCCTGTGCCAAGCGCTACAGGTGTGATAGAAACGGACTGGGCGATGAATCAATTGTTGAACACTGCTAATTTTGCTCAAAAATCGCGCTGGTTTTCATGGTATGTTGGAGGTCTGAACTTCCAAATTGAGCACCACTTGTTTCCAAATATTTGTCATGTTCATTACCGAAAAATTTCTTCAATAGTAAGGGATACAGCCTTTGAATACAATTTACCGTATTATTCTTATAAAACGTTTTATGAAGCGCTTTCGGGCCACGCTAGAATGCTTTATAACTGTCTCTTATACACATCTCCGAGCCCACGAGA
>CAJXRM010000117.1 GCA_913059205.1 uncultured Flavobacteriales bacterium | reverse complement strand
ATCTACACAGAGTAGATCGTCGGCAGCGTCAGATGTGTATAAGAGACAGCGACATGGTTAGTCGTTTGAATAAGATCTTCAAATAACCATTTTAAATCCTTTCCGGATGAACTTTCCAGTGATGCCCTCATGTCTTCCGGTTGAGGATGTTTAAATTCCCATTCTCGGTAATAATTCATCATGCATTTATCAAATAGTTCTTCTCCAAGATAATCTTTCAAATAATAGAAAACCAAACCCGTTTTTTGATACATTATTATTCCATAATTGGCACTTGTAAAGCGAGCAGAATGTGTTTCTATTGGTTGATCTTCTCCTATTCCGGCAATTGCTCGATACGAAATATCCGCCATGTCGTGATGATCCAAATCGTTCAAGTGGAATCTTCCATTTAAAACCATGTCAGAAAGGGCAGTGTTGTTTGGATATTTTGTTTGAACATACCGTATTTCATTCAAGGTGTTCATTCCTTCATCCATCCAACCATGCACACGCTCATTTGAACCCAATTGACCGTAAAACCAGTTGTGCCCAACTTCATGTACAATAACAACTTCCAATTCCATGGGACTGCTGGAATTTCCAATAACTGTCACGTTTGGATATTCCATTCCTCCTCCAGCACTAATTGTACCGTCAACTGCCGTTACTTGATTGTACGGATAATCACCATTCCATTTAGAATAATAAAAAGTTGCATCGTTTATGTATTCTATGGATTTTGACCATAATCCTTTATTTCTTGGAGTAAACATGGCCCAAGAAGTTACTTTGCGCTTTGAATGTGGCAATTCTACTTCTCCTTTCAAAACCATATAACGTTTATCTGCAAACCAAGCAAAGTCATGTACATTTTTCTGCGTATAGCGAATTGTTTTTTTAGTAGAACTTGATGTAGGAAATGAATTTGAACCTTTGGGATAATTCTTTTTTCCTGGTTGAATGTCTTTTAATTCTTCAGCGGTTTTTTTTGCCAAGTCTGACAGAAATTGGACTTCTGAAGCGGTCTGTAAGTCACCCGTTGCACCTACAACATAGTTTGCAGGAAGTGTAATTGACACATCAAACGAACCGTATTCAGAATAAAACTCACCTTGCGTTAAATAGGGCATTTGATGCCATCCGTCTTTGTCATAAACAGCAGGTTTCGGATACCATTGTGTAATTTGATAGGATTGTCCTACATGCCCAAGTCGTGAAATACTACCTGAAGGTATTTGAACAAAAAATGGGGTTGTTACACTAATTCCCTGTCCCGGCATCAAGGGCTGATTTAAAGTTAATATACAAATATCTCTATGAAAAGCTTCGTAATCCCATTTTACTGGAATACCGTTTACTTTGAAGTCCAATTGTGAAATGAAACCTTTTAATGAATCTGGACCAAGCGTGAGGTCATTGTCGTCCATTTGATACGTTTGCTTCGCTAATGCCGTTTTTTTCGAAGAATAAGCATTTGGCCATAGATGAATGTAGATTTCATTCAATTGGTGTGGCGAGTTATTGATGTACTCAAATTGTTCATTTCCCGAAAGTGTATGCTTTACATCATCTAATTCTACGTCAATTTTGTAGTTTACTTCTTGTTGCCAATAATCTTGAGCAATGAGCACAGAACTAACGCAAAACGCTATAAATAAAAGAAGTGTTTTTAATTTCATAATCAGCTCGATTGGAAAGGTAAAGTTAAACTTTGAGACGAAAAAACGATTTAAATTCCGTATTATTATTGACTTGGGATGAACCTAAATTAAATATAACGGGAATAATGAACGAACAACTAACAGATACGGTATTAATGATTCGCCCATCGAATTTTGGGTTTAACGAAGAGGCGTTTTTATCCAATTCGTTTCAAAATAAACCGTCAGAAGATGAGGTGGAATCAATTCAAAAATTGGCCTTGGCAGAATTCGATAGGTACGTTGACGAATTAAGAACATTAAACGTTGAAGTGATTGTTTTTGATGACTTTCCAAATTCAATTTCTCCTGATTCAATTTTTCCGAATAACTGGATTTCAATGCACAGCAACGGTAAGCTTTATCAACATTCAATGCTTGTTTCAAATAGAAGAAAAGAAAGAAGGGAAGATATAGTAAACTACTTTGAATTGAATTATGGATATCGGTCTGAAGATTTATCCGGAACAGAATTGCTAAACGAAGCGAAATTTTTGGAAGGGACGGGTAGTATGATTTTTGACCATAAAACGAAAAAAATATACGCTGCTATTTCTCCAAGAACGAATCCAGAATTGGTGGATTCCTTCGCAAAAAAAATAGGGTATGAATCTATACAATTTGAAGCATACGGAGGGAAGGGCGAAGCAATTTACCATACGAATGTAATGCTGTGTATTGGAGATCAGTTTGCCGTTGTGGGATTGGACACGATAAAGGAAAGTCAACGTAATCTTGTGCGACAGCATCTTGAAAAGAGTGGGAAAGCGATTATTGAATTGTCGAATGATCAAGTGTACGCTAGTTTTGCAGGTAATATGTTGCAGTTAAAGAATAAGAATGATGAGCGGATAATTGTTATGTCGCAAAGTGCTTATGGTTCGTTAACAAAAGGCCAAATAGATCAACTTAAAACATTTAATAATCACCTTTTGGCAGCAAATATTCCAATTATTGAAAAAGTTGGAGGAGGAAGTGCACGCTGCATGCTTGCAGAGGTATTCAAACCAATTTAGATTTCAATTCCCAAAACGCAGACATCATCGACTTGCTCGTTTTGACCTTTCCATTCATCAAAAATGAGTTTTAACTTTTCTCCATGTGTATTGATGTCAAAATGTTGATGCGCAAGAATCTCTTTCTTGAAATTAGTTGTCATGAATTTTTTGCCGTTTTCTCCACCAAACTGGTCTGTATAACCATCAGAAAACAGATATATTCTGTCATCTTTTAGCAGTTGAATTTGATGATTTTTGAATTCTTGCATATTATCCATAATCGAAATCGACTGAATGTCACCTTTTATTTCAAATAAGGAATGAGTATCGTTTGCGGTCGTCTTTGAATTGTCGATCGCAGGTAAATTGTTTTTTCTTACGATCCAGATTGGATTGTTCGCTCCAGACCATTCAGCTTCTAATGTTTTGGTATTTAAACGAATCATGCTTATGTCCATTCCGTCCTTATTCCCTGTATTCGTATTTTGCGATAATCCCAAAATAAAATGCTCTCTTAGTTTATCAAGGATTTGACCCGGCGAAGTCAAGCCTTCCAGCGTCATGATTTCATTTAAATAAGTGGTTCCTAACATTGTTAGAAATGCACCGGGAACTCCATGACCTGTACAATCTGCTACACACATGTAGTAGAATTCATCTTTTTCATAATACCAATAGAAATCACCACTAACAATATCTTTGGCTTGAAAAAACAAGAAATACTCTCCTATTAAGTCTTGACTTTGGTGTCGTGTTAATACAGCCTTTTGAATTTGCTCAGCGTATCGGATACTATCTAGCAGTTCGTTTTTTTGTTCTTCAATTTTATTGAAAGCTACGCGCAATTGAGTCGTTTTCAAACGTTCCATTTCAGTATCACGACTTATTTCCATGTCAATTGCATGATAATCTTTGTGGTACTTTAATGAGGTCTCAAATAATTTTTTCTTTTCGTAGGATTTTGATAAAAAGTACAACGCTCTTTTTTCACCTTCTTTGGCGCCACTTTCACGTGCTGATTCCAACGCTTTTTCGGCATTTGCTATCGCATTATCTAGATCATTCAGTTCTATAAACAATTCGGCAATTCTTAGGTAAGAATCAGTTATTAACACACTGTATTGCACCGAATAGCTGAGATCTAACCCTTTAGTATAATATTCCAGAGCCTTGTCATAATTTTTATAAACGTTCTCTACAAGTCCAAGATTGTGATTTGCCCAAGCTAAGCCTTGTGTTGAGGCGTTGGGATTTTTTAATACCGAATGAAATCGCATTTCAGCATTTTTATAATCTCCCATCTCAAAATAGGTTTCACCAATGTTGCCCTCAGAAGAACTTACACCTTCCAAATCACCTATTTTTTCGCGTATTTTTTTACACCTCAAGTTGACTTCAAGTCGCTTTTCATTGTCGTTTTGAAACATATAAACAGCTCCAATATTGTTCAATGTATCTGCTTCGCCTTTTAAATCATTTAGGTTTTGAAAAATTTTGATTGCTCTTAATGAATGACTAAGTGACAATGAAAAATCAGAAAATCGCCAGTAACAATAACCAAGATTTTTACAACTTTCAGCAATTCCTCTTTTGTAATTTATTGCTTCCGAATTTTCAAGCGCAGTTAAACTTTCTTTGTATGAATTTTGAAGGTTTAACAAGCGCTCCTCCCAGGCTGCTTTAGTTTGCTGGTCAATTTCGAGATGTAACATTTTTCAAGAAAATTTAGTTCTGCTTAGTTCGTTTTTGAAAAATAGTTAGAATAATGCAAAGAATTCAGAAACCGACAGTATTTTTTGAGCAAAAAAAAACTGCTTGTCACAAACAAGCAGTTTTAATTAAATTTCAGTTCGACTAATTCACGATAATACGTTCTGTAGAAACAGAACCATTTACGTTAATCGTTAAAAGGTAAGTACCTGCATTTAAATATGAAATATCGATTGTTTCATTCGATTGAACTGTCGCTTTTACGATTGTTTTTCCAGCAAGGTCAACAATTGTAGCAATTGCATCGTTTCCTTCAAATTGAATCGTTACTAAACCGTTCGTAGGATTTGGAAAAATCGTTAATCCATTTAAATTGTTTTCATCTACATTCGCGCATCCGTCTACGGTAATTGTGTTCGTCGAAGAGCCTTCACAATTGTTTTCATCAATATACGAGTAGGTAATTGTGTGCGTTCCATTTCCTGCCGATGCTGGATCGAAATTTCCAGCAGTAACTCCTGGACCAGAATACGTTCCTCCAGCTGGTGCGCCGCCCGTTAAAGCCATAGAAGGCGTGTAAATACAAACCGTTGAAAATGCCGCTAATGTCACTGTTGGTGCAGCATCCACATTTATTGTTTGTGTAGCTTCAGTAGAACATGAATTACCGTCTGTATACGTATATGTCAAAGTTGTCACACCTGGACCAGCAGTTGAAGGATTGAAAGCTCCTGTAACAACTCCGTTTCCAGAATAGTTACCGCCAGCTGGTGCTCCTTCAACTAAAGTATAATTTGATGCGTTTTCACAAATGTCACTTAGTGCTCCAAATGTCACACCTGTAGGATTAGGGTTTATTGTGATGGTTACAGTTGAGGCACCACTTTCACAAGTTGATCCTCCAGTATATGTTTCAGTTACATAATATGAAGTTGCCCCATTAACTGCAGTTGGAGTTTGAGTTGAACCAGTTCCAATTTGAGTCATTAGAGAAGCATCTGAATACCAAGTGAAAGAACTAGTTGGCAATACAACAGTCATTGTTCCAGCTGGGTAAGGAATATCGCAGGTAGCATTCGTCAAACCACCTTCTAATTCATTTGTTCCACTGAAAGTCCATTCGCTTATAATGAAAGCTCCACCATTTGGAGATGAATTTGAGTTTCTATATGCCCAACCATCTAGGTATTCCCATGGTGTGCCAGTACCGTCAACATCTATTTGACCAAATACGTCTATTACACTACCATTTTTAAACAATTCGATAGCATCATCGCCATTGATATTAGATGCAGTTCCTTCTGTCGTGTTTGGATCAAAACCGAAAAACGAGTTAAAGTTAGTTGTATCCATAGAAACGTAATAATGATCTCCAGCATTTAGTGAGATGGCAGGGAAAGTAAACTCTTCACCATCAGTTCCACCTCCATTTGAAGCAGAACCAAAACCATAAATGCTTAAATCTGAGATATCTTGAATTGCGTAAAATTCAACTACTTTAGGAAGACCTCCAGGAAGTGGTCCATCTGCAACTCCAGCGATTATGAATTCTCCAAATTGAGTGTCTGACATAGCCATCATGTCATCCATTACGTCATTTTCGCAATAACTAGCGTCGCCAGAATTGGATGGAGTACTTGGTTGTGGAGTAACGTCCAATGTCAAGGTTATTACACTATCGCACATCATTGCGTTTGAAATAGTTTCAACATATACACCAGATGATGTCAAAATTGTTCCAAAGAAATCATATGAACCACAAACCGACTCGGAAATAGAAGCCGTTGAAGAGTTGTTAATTGTTAAGTTGATAGTAATTACACTATCACATAACATTGCATTTGGAATTGTATCGTTATATGTATTTGAAACTGTCCAAGTGTAATTTCCAGAAGGTGAAGTATAACTATCGCATTCTGTAATTGTAATCGTTTCGTAGGTGATAGGATTGACCGTTAAGCTTAACGTTACAGTCGAGTCACAACCTCCAATCGACGTAAATGATTCTACATACGGGTTTCCCGTTTCATCTGTTAAATTTTGCGTTCCGAAAACGTATGTCTCTCCTTGACAAATTGTTGCCGTAGCTGTTTCCGAGTATCCTGTAACAACTGAAAGTGTAAGATTTACCGTAGAGTCGCACATGTTCATATCTGTGAACACTTCAGTATGAGCTCCAGCATCAGCATCAGTTAAGGTTTGAGTACCAAAAGTGTATGTTTGACCTGTACAAATTGTAGCAGAGGCGCTTACAGTTTGAGGTTGGTTAATTGTTAAGTTAATCGTAATAATACTATCACATAATGCTGCATTAGGAATGGTGTCATTGTATGTATTAGAAACTGTCCATGTATACAATCCAGAAGGTGATGTATATGTTTCACAAGCTGAAATTGAAGGAGTAGAATATGTGTCGCAAGTAGCTATGCACGTATTCGTATGCATGCCTAAATCCGTGGTTTGCGCAGTACTGTTGTATGCAAACGAACTAACTGACCATTCTGAATTCGTTGTATTTGTTCCTCTTGAAGCAGTCCAATTCGTATTTGGCGAACATATTCCTGGTTTACGAATTATTATTTTATCCACTGTAGCATTAGCAACTCCTGCAACTTCCCAACCTGTTCCGGGGTTAAAACCTGCCTCACCGAAGACATCAACCAATTCAAAAGTAGAACCATTAAATTTAGCTAGACCTATAGCATCATTACCATTAAATGATAAAAACGTATTGTATAAATTTGCTCCAAGAACATCTGTATTGTTATTCGCAATAACGTAGGTGTTACCGTTAGTTAATGTTCCCGATAAAGATAGAGTCGAACTCCAAGGACTACCATTGGAATTTTTCCACAATTCATAATTGCTCAAATCGACATCAACACCGGTTCCATTGTAAATTTCAATGTATTTTTTGTTGCCACCAGCACCTTCTCCATATTCAGAAATTAATAATTCTGTTGTTTGTGAATTTCCCATCATTGAGATGAATAGGAAAGAAAGCTGTCTCTTATACACATCTGACGCTGCCG
>CAJXRM010000116.1 GCA_913059205.1 uncultured Flavobacteriales bacterium | reverse complement strand
GAGATTTCTGCCTGTCTCGTGGGCTCGGAGATGTGTATAAGAGACAGAGTCAAAGTAGCTTTAAGTAATGGTGAGCTTTATCCTGAAAATATAGTTGAAGGAAGTAAGTTAGATCAAGTGACATTTTCAGCATTTATTGAAGGAGGAGCAGCAGGAGCATTTGGTTCAAGCACTAAAATTAAAATATATGATAGACAAATAGTAAAAGTAAACGATAATCAAGGAACGTATCATATAACCTCTAAAATTGAAATTAAAGCATATTTGTATGGAATTAAAATAGGTACCATATCTTATCTTGTTGAGGAAATTATCAGTAAACAAAAAGGAATTTTAGAACAAACATTTAAAAAGAATACAGGGGAATATTTCACGATTAAACTCAATAATAAATGAAAAAATTGAAAGAAATATCAACTCTACCTCCAGAACAGGCGTCTAAAAGAGAAAGTAAGGATTACCTTACAGTATTTCACAAGCAATTATTTGAATTACAAAATGTTTTTTATGCAGATGGTCGTTTTGGTTTACTCATTATTTTACAAGGAATGGACACATCTGGCAAGGATGGAACAATTAGACACGTAATGACTTGTATGAATCCAATGGGGATACGAGTGCAATCATTTAAAAAACCTACAGAAGAAGAAGATAAACATGATTTTTTATGGCGTATCTATCCCCATATTCCCGCAAAAAGTATGATAGAGGTCTTTAACCGTTCTTATTATGAAGATATTATTATCCCTAAAATCAACAATTCATTAACTAAAGATAAACTAAAGCACCGCTGTTTTTTCATTAATCAATTGGAACAACACCTTGTGCAAAATAATATTCATGTTTTGAAATTCTATCTTCACATTTCACAGGATGAACAAAAAAAACGTATAAATAACAGACTAACAAAACCACATAAACGTTGGAAATATAGTATAGAAGATGTTAAAGCAGCCAAAAACTGGGATGCCTATACAGATGCATACGACCATATTCTTGATAATTGCAATGAAATTCCTTGGCACATTGTACCAGCAGATAAACGTTGGTATCGGAATTATACTGTTGCTAAAATAATGACAGAATATCTTGAACAACTCAATTTAAAATATCCAAACCCTCAAAATATATAAATTATGGAACACTCAAAACATCAAGACCATAGTAAAATGGACCACAGTAAAATGAATCACGACCATGGTGCTACACCAATGGGAATGCCTGGGCACGATCATCATAAAATGATGATAGAAGATTTCAAAAAAAGATTTTGGCTTTCTACACTTATTACCATTCCAATATTAATCTTTTCCCCTATGATTCAAGGGTTTTTTGGTTACGAATTATTACTTCCAGGCAATCCCTATATACTATTTGCACTATCCACCATTGTTTATTTTTGGGGAGGATGGCCATTTTTAAAGGGATTTTATAATGAAGTAAAATCAAAAGGGCCAGGTATGATGACCCTTATTTCAATGGCAATTAGTGTAGCTTATTTTTACAGCACCGCTACCGTATTTGGCTTAAATGGTGAGGACTTTTTCTGGGAATTATCAACATTAATCGTCATAATGCTACTTGGGCACTGGTTGGAAATGAAATCAGTATTGGGAGCTTCAAAAGCACTACAGCTTTTAGTAAGTATGATGCCTGCCGAAGCCCATCGTATGAATGGTGATGTAGTAGAAGATATTGAACTGAAAGATCTTCAGATGGGAGATATTATCCTCATTAAATCTGGCGAGAAAGTTCCTGCTGATGCCATTATTGTTGAAGGAGAAAGCTACTTAAACGAATCTATGCTGACTGGTGAATCAAAACCAGTAAAAAAAGGAGTTGAAAATAAATTAATAGGTGGTTCAATTAATGGTAATGGTTCATTGAAAGCGAAAGTATTACATACTGGGAAAGACAGTTACCTAAATAAAGTTATTAAACTGGTTGAAGAAGCACAAAAGTCTAAATCCAAAATGCAAAACCTTTCAGACCGAGCAGCAAAGTGGTTAACATACATTGCATTGGCAATTGGTTTTGGAACATTGGCTATTTGGTTAATTGCTGGTTTTCCATTTGTTTTTGCATTAGAAAGAATGGTTACCGTTATGGTAATTGCTTGTCCGCATGCGTTAGGTTTGGCAATACCGCTTGTAGTAGCAATTTCAACTGCTGTTTCTGCACAGAACGGGCTTTTAATTAGAAATAGAACGGCATTTGAAGAATCTCGAAAAATATCAGCATTGGTATTTGATAAAACTGGAACATTAACCAAAGGAGATTTTGGCGTAACAAGATTTGAATCCGTATCTGAAAAATATGACAAGAATGAAGTATTACGACTAGCAAGTGCATTAGAGCAAAGTTCAGAACACCCTATTGCAGTTGGAGTTATTAAAAAAATTAAAGAATTAAAAACAGCTATTCCCAATGCAGAAAGCTTTAATGCCATTACAGGAAAAGGTGTGGAAGCAAAAGTGGAAGGTACGGATGTAAAAGTGGTTAGTCCAGGCTACTTGAAAGACAAATCTATCGACATTCCAGAGAACGCTTATAGCAGTGCAGCAGAAACCGTAGTGTTTGTAATTATTGATGATGCACTGGCAGGATTCATTGCTTTAGCAGATGAAATACGTCCTGAATCACAGGAAGCTATCAGTAAATTTAAAAAACTTGGAATCAAAGTAATGATGGCTACAGGAGATAACGAAGTAGTTGCCAAAGCCGTGAGTGATGAATTAGGTTTAGATGGTTATTACTCGGAAGTTTTACCTCACCAGAAAGTAGAGATTGTAAAAGAACTACAAAGCAAAGGAGAGTTTGTAGCCATGACTGGAGATGGTGTAAATGATGCCCCAGCATTAGCACAAGCTAATGTTGGTATTGCAGTCGGTTCAGGAACAGATGTGGCAGCAGAAACAGCAGATATAATCTTAGTCAATAGCAATCCACAAGATATTCTAAATCTGATTATATTTGGTAAAGCTACCTACAAAAAAATGATTCAAAATCTTATTTGGGCAACAGGATACAACGTTGTAGCTATTCCATTAGCAGCAGGAGCATTATACTCAGCAGGATTTGTATTGGGACCAGCTGTAGGAGCAGTATTTATGAGTTTGAGTACTATAATTGTAGCCGTAAACGCCCAGTTATTGAAAAGAGAAATGAAAAAAAAGTAATGCAATAAAATCAATTATATATGAAAAAATCAAAATTAATTTGGATTGCAGTAACGAGTGTAACTGTATTTTCTAGTTGTGCAGTAACATCAAATACAGGTAACTTAACTAGAAGAGTAAAAATGAATTTATAGAAATAGAAAAATACGTGCAATATTGCAATGCTATTTGGAGTTCTATTGGTTTTAATTAACACAAAATGATTGGCTTAATTTATTATTTTCTTTTATCCTTCGTCTCCATTGGAAAAGAGATGAGGTTAAACATTGATCTTAAGCGAGAACGTACTCTGTTACCATACAATTTTTCTAATTCTTCCGCATTCAAATTCGTTGTCGCATGTGTTAGAATACCATAGTTCACATGTAAATCATATCGATGTAAAATGATTTCACCAATTGTATTGCATTCATTTCCGAAGTGTTTGATGTTTTGTTCGACACCCAGATCATCCAAGCAAAAAGCTTTTTCACGTCTGCCGTATTTGTGAATGACTTCATAACCTTCCTTGTGAAATTCACTTGCAATTTCGCGTGTGCTTTTAACCTGGTACCTTTGATGCGGATAAACAAAATCATTAAAAATGTTCATGAGTGTCGTTTTACCACAACCAACTGGACCCAACAACAAAATTCCTTTTTTCAAATCCAAACCAAGAGAGTTGCAATCTTCTTCAGCACCAACAGCAAATGAAATAAGCTTGAAGAGCGTTTCTTTGTCGCTCAGTTGAATTTGAAAGCTATTGCCGTAAGTTTTCTTACCTAGAAAATTTAGATACTTCAAACACGTTGTAAAATCAAAGTGCCGGACGTTGTTTTCTATTTTATAGCATTTTTCTAACATTTTTTCGGGACATTAAGACATTAAGATTTTAGGATATTAAGACTAAAAGAGTTTTTACAAAGGGATGTTGTAGTCTTTGTTTTGTTCGACATGTAAATGACTGCTCGATGGTTTCTGATTGTTGGCCGTCTGAAATTTGTTCGCGTTGAGTTTCCAATTTCGAGCTGCTGCTTTCCAATCTTTCATCGGACTTTTATTTCCAACAACCCAACCTTTGGAAGAATAGTAATTGAAAAATTTCTCAGCTTCCACTTCGGCATGCTCAGTGAACGGACTTTTTTTAAAGAAATCTTTCACTTCTTCCATTGAGGGCTTATAAAAAGAAGTATTCTTTTTATTGTTTGTATTGTTTATAGTGTTTAAGTTGTTTATAGAAGGTACCAGTACTTGTCTCACTACTTGTTCATTACTTGACCCACTAGTTGTCCTACTAGTTGTCCCAAATATGGTCAAGTCGATTAAACTCCCTTTCATAGGATTATGAGAGGGATGATATACGATGTATTTTTTCTCGTGCAATTTTTTCAAACACTTGTGATATGTTGATTTGGATCCAATTTTAGAAACAGACATTACCTCAGAACGATTCACCGATAAAGGGTTTTTAAACCGGTTAATGTTCCACAAATAAAACAAGGCAAGATACAAGCTGATATCCGACGGATTCAGCTCATCATCTCTCGTGAATTCATCAATAACAGCCGTTAAATGCGTTATGTAGTTCATATGTATTTGGTTATCATTTTATAGGCCATATGGAATCGCCATTAACTAATTATTAGTTGAATTACATTTTTAACCATGGCTTATTTCATGCCTGAAAACTATTATCAACTCTGTTTTGTGTAAGAATGTTTTGGATTTCCTCGTGATCATAGTAAATAACACCACCAATTTTGGAATAAGGGAGTGTTCCGTTAATTCTCAAATTTTGAAGTGTACCAGGAGAAATACCAAGTAATTTTCTTACTTCAGTAGATTTCAGCCACTTTTTTGTAACACCTGCATTTGCTCCAGGGAAAATTGTTTTTAATTCCTGCAGGAGTTCCTTTTTGAACTCCTGTAAATCTTCAATTGTTAAAACCGTTGTTGCCATAATTTGCTTCTTTTTAATGTTCGTATTGCAAAATTGGCGTAGATTGACTTGATTTATTCACAAGGTGTACCGTAGTTTGGTGTTTTTTTTCTACATTTTATCATATTGAAATAGTTAAAAATCTGTATTTCAATGATATGAGGCAATACTAAGTTGTGATAAAACAGAAAATGTAGTGAAAACACAGTATATCGTAAAACACGATAATAAAATAAAACGTTAGCCTACAACACTTTTTAATTTAAATTAAAGTATTGATAAATAGTAACTTATGTAGATGTAAAAGTCCGTTTACGAAATGTTTTTTACATTTATACCATAGTTCATCACAAGTTGTGTGATTTTATTCATCAAAAGCATCCATTTTAGCTTCCAGGCTTTGGATTAACTCAGTTAAAAAACGACACCTATCTTTCTTCCGTGCCTTGATTTCAGTGAATTTTCGGTGAATATCATCCATTTCAGTATTGAATATTTTACCCAGAACGCGAGCTAACTCTATTAGGTCAATCTTCCCCAGGTTTATTGCATTCGATTCTTTTAACGCATATAATAATTCAGCGAGCGCAACTCTTGAGGCTGTCCATTCAAGGTTTGTTTTAAGAATAGTAGAAGATGATTCGCATTCGGGATTTTCAAAATGTTCCTTTAGCTCTTTGAATGCGATAATATAAGCTGCTACAACATCATATCCAGTAGAATGTTCTTCTACGAATACAGCTGAAAGTGTTATGGGTTTAGCAACCGATGAACGAACAAAATATAGCTCATCCAAATGCATTGCTTCGCTGTTATAGTATAGTAAAAACTCGTAATAGTCTTCGTAATGCGCTTTTACAAAATCAAGTTTATTTCGAACTAGAATATTGTATTCTTCATTTGTAAGAGAAAAACGTTTTGCTTCGCAATTAGCCAATACTGAATAGAATATAAGGTTTGACAGTATTTTGGGTTTTAACGATTTAAAATAATGGATTTCATCTTCCAAATTCCTAAATCCAAGTTTAGTCACTAGTCTATCCAATTCATTTTTTGCCTTTGTAACTAATTTCAGACCTTTCTCCGCCTTTGTTAAAATAGTTGGGCATTTACGATCCAGCCCATTTAATCCTAAAACGAGCTGGATTAAAACATTTTTGTACTGTATCATAAGAAAGTAATTTCTTTACTGATACGTAGGGAAAACTAAATTAAGTTCCAGTAGTCTCAGAGCCAGTGGCTTCACTTACTTTATTGTCTAAAACTCTTTGCAGTTGTATCATATCATGACTGATTTTGTTTTCCAATACCTGGGCATAAATTTGAGTGGTTGCCAATTTAGTGTGACCAAGCATTTTTGATACAGTCTCAATAGGAACACCATTTGAAAGTGTTACCGTTGTAGCAAATGTATGTCTGGCCATGTGCATGGTAAGAATCTTGTTGATACCGCTTAAATCTGCTATTTCTTTCAAGTAAGCATTCATCTTTTGATTTGATTTTACAGGCAAAAGTTTATTCATATTCACACAATATTCATGATTAACGTACTTTTCTACAATATTCTGCGCAAAAGGTAATAATGGAACATTGGAAACTGTGCCAGTTTTTTTTCGATCCGTATGAATCCATTTTTTTCCATCAATACCAATCGTTACATCCTTACGCATTAATCTCTCTACATCAGCAAATGCGTAACCTGTATAGCAACAAAACAAGAAAACATCTCTAACCTCATCCAATCGTGACATTTCAAATGATTTTTCAGATAATATTTGTAGTTCATTAGAAGTGAGAATTTCTCTTTTAACCCTTTGTGCAGCACATTTGAATTTGTCAAATGGATTTCGATAAGTCCATTCATTGGAGACAGCCATATTCATCACCTTTTTTAAATTTCGGATGTATTTCATGGTGGTGTTGTGACCAATCTTTTCATCTGCTTTCAAATAATGCTCGAAATCTGTAACAAACTTGTAATTGAGAGCAGAAAGTACGATATCGTTTACCTTCAATCTTTTCTTCATAAAGTTTTCTAACTTGGAATAGGATGTAAGGTATTTGGTATAAGTTGCCTTGACTACATCACTTCCAACCAACGCTTTCATTTGGTTATTATGATACTTGTAGAGATTTAGTAAAGTCATTTCCTGCTGTTCTTCCTGTTCCTCACCCGAAAGTGCTTTTTTAAGAATCTCAGATGTAACAGACTTACCTTCGGAAATCAATCGATTGAATTGTTTGTTAATTTCAATTTTTAATTGATCGATCTGGAGGTTAATGACACGTGCTTCTTCGGTATTTCCTTTCACAATTCCAGCAACAGATATCCATTTACTCGTCTCAATGTATTTTTTCAAAGAGACTTCTGATCTCTTTCCATTTACCGCAATACGACAGTAGATTGGAGCCATACCATTTTTAGCCTTTGCTGTTTTAATTAAGAATTGGACACTGTAGATTTGACTTGTTTTCATCTTTTTTGCTTTAAAATGGTACTGTGTCACTATGACCACAGTACAGCACGAACATCAAATTGAAGCAAAGAATGTCAATCTAAATTACAGTATTACAAATAGATACACCCTTTCTGGTGACCTAAATGCAAACATATAAAAAGGTCACCAATAGGTCACCAGAATAATGAGTTTTTTTGATTTATTTTGAAATGGTATAAAACAAAAAACCCTTTAAATCGTAAGATTTAAAGGGTTTTGAGGTGCTTTTAACAATGTTTAAGCGGTCTGGACGGGACTCGAACCCGCGACCCTCGCCGTGACAGGGCGATATTCTAACCCTGTCTCTTATACACATCTGACGCTGCCGACGAACTAC
>CAJXRM010000115.1 GCA_913059205.1 uncultured Flavobacteriales bacterium | reverse complement strand
CTGTCTCGTGGGCTCGGAGATGTGTATAAGAGACAGATTCCTTATATTCGTTACATGAGAAATTGGATATTACTTGCTTTTTTAATGCTTTCTTTCGTAATGTTAGGTCAAAAAAGTATTAAAATCAAGAAGAAGTTTTTGGGGAAATATTCTGGCTCCATACCATCTTATGAAATTCAATTGAAGGAAGGAATGACGAGCGTTGACGCTGTAGAAATTTCATTTGTTTTGAAAAAGGATTATTCTATAGAAATTCAAATAGGAAAAGAAAAAAAGGAGTCAAGATTTACCGTTTTAGAAAGAAATAAGAACAATTATACCATTGAAGTTCGAATTCCTGGAGAAAAATACATTGAGAAGTTAGAATTGAAAGGTAAGGAGAAAATACTGTTTCGCGAAGGATTGTATCCGCAGCCAAAGGCCCATTTATCCAAGGATTAACCCAACGGCAAAACAATCGTAAACGTCGTTCCTTTGCCAACAACACTTTTTACAGAAATGTTTCCTTTGTGTTGGGCAATCATCATTTTGACATAAAACAATCCAAGTCCAAACCCTTTTACATTGTGCAAATTTCCAGTAGGAACGCGGTAAAATTTATCGAAAATCATTTTGTGGTCTTCCCGTTTTATTCCAATTCCGTTGTCTTCTATTTCAAGGATAAAGTTCCGTTTGTCGCTTGACGTTGAAATGATTATTTCAGGTGTGTCTTCACAATATTTTATGGCATTGTCGACAAGATTAAAAACGACATTTGAAATATGAACGGGATCAACATTAATTTCAAAAGTACTTGCATTCAATTTCAGGTTGATATTTCCGCCTTTTTCGTTTTGGTTGAACTCGAAATTGTCTTTTACTTCACAAAGAAGTTCATGCATGTCAAATATTTCCTTTGAAAGAATAATTTCTTCTTTATCCAATTTAGCAACGTTCAACACACGTTCCACTTGTTTTTCTAAACGGCGATTTTCTTTAAAAATGATTCCTGCATATTGTTTTAATTTGTCTGGTTCATTGGCAAAATCAGTTCTCAAAATCATTTCAGATGAAAGCCCGATGGTTGATATAGGTGTTTTCAATTCGTGCGTCATGTTATTGATGAAATCTGTTTTGACATCAGACAAGCGTTTTTGCTTCAAAATGACACTAACGGTTATTCCGAAAAATAAAAGCACAAGAATAACGATAATACTCATGTAGAGATAAGGAGAGTAACCAGAATCCAGCTCTTTTATATCGCCAATATCTGTAATGGATGGGAAATAAACCGTAAAATAGTGCCCATCTTTTTTCCATGTCATATCCGGTGAAGTTATACCAGATATTGTGTCTGAAACAGGTGAAAACTGAGATGATTTAGTGTATTTTATTAAGTTTCCAAATACAATTGAGTCTGAAAAACAATCGTAAATTCCATATTGGAAATCTTGTAAAACATTCTGCGAATAGAATTCTCGTTTAAGTAGACTTTCTAAATAAAAGGGATGTAATTCTTCATTAATGTCAACCGAGAAATAGTTGGACCGAATTTGTTTTACAGCACCATATAAGTCCGAACTATCAGCTTTGTGCGTAGAAATTTCGTCCAAAACATTTCGTAATGCAATGTGAATTTGTTCATTGAGGTGTTTTAAATTTAAACTATCCTCTTTTTCTTGAATTGCAATTGTTGTTTTTTGAATAGATGTAGTGCGCTGTATCCAAAACACCTGAATTAAGAGAATACTTACAACTGAAATGATTCCAAGAAAAATAATCGCATTAACAGTTTTTCTATTCATAGCTTAAATGTACAAAACTCTTCTTAATATTATTTATCAAAAACACCATTTTCTAACGGGCCTAAATAACAAGGAAAGCTTGGGTTGGGATCGGTAATGTTTAATTCTAAACATTCAATTTTCCCATACACTTTTTCTTCGCTGAAAGAATTGGAATACACGAAAACAAGTTCTTTTTTCCCGTCATGGTCTATATCGATTATACTTGGCGTACTCGATAAGCAGGCTCCATTTCGTATTTCACCTACAGAGAAAGTTGTATCGTTTTTAAAGTCTAAAATTTCAACCTGATTCGTAGTGGCGTACGTTTCCATGTTGATTGAATTCTTTAAAAAGAGAATTTCATCCGTTCCATCATTGTTATAATCAACTGCAATTCCTGAGGCAAATTGATACGTTCCATTCGATTTTTTATGTACAATTTCTCCTGTTTGACCATCTATCAACACTTGCACAAAGTTTTTATATCCTGGAAACGTTCCTTCCGCAATCATGGTGAAAATATCTGGAGTGTTATCTCCTGTGAAGTTTCCAACGGTTGGTGCAACATAACATTCATGCTCAGGGAAAAAATGTTCCCAAATTAATTGGTTCGTTTTTCCATCAATTGCCGAAATTCGTCCATTGATACGCGCATTAATTATATCCAATTTACCATCGCCATTAATATCTGCTAAAACTGAATTCACAATAAAACCTTTAAGCGTGTCATTTAATAACACTTTTGCTTTAGAAACCTTGTTTTTTTTAAGGGATTTGAGTGGAACTTCCCAAAGGTTTCCATCAATATTTTCTCCGCCGCTGGCAAAAATAATTGATGTTTTATTTTCTCCATAGTTATTGTGAATGTGAGGTGCATAGTAAGTTTCTCGCTGATGAGGGATTAAAGATTCGTTCAATGTTTTTCCATCCTTAGCACTTATAATCATCAACTTTCCTTGTGGTCGATTTTTGTCGTCAGGTTTTATCGTTGCATCCCCACCATTAGCAACCAATAAATCTTTGAAACCATCTTTATTTTGATCTTCTAGCCATTGAGTCAAATAGAAATTATAATATCCGCTTTCTTTCCAATAGCCGTTTACCTTCGGCCAAAATTCCCAAATAATTTCCCCTGTTCTTCCGCTTATAGCAAAAAGAGAAACGTTTCTCCCACCAATGAAAACATCTTTAACTGAATCATTGTCAATATCCTGTAATAATGCGCTGGTGTAGATTTGGTCTCTTGTTTTTACATTCCATAGTTTTTCACCAGTTTTGCCATTAATTGCCACGATGCCGTTAGAAATTGTTTGTCCCTCACTTCCCGCACCAATAATTATGTCTTCAAAGCCGTCAAGGTTTAAGTCTGTAAAACGAGGAGACGAAAAAATGACAGCAGAATCCAATTCGACCGTCCAGCGAACGTTTTGTGCAATGGAAGCTTGATTTATTCCAACGATAAAAAATAAAATCGAAAGTAGTTTTTTCAGTATACACATTATTTCTGGCGGAATTTGAGTTGCATTCCTAAAAGAAAATTACGTAAAAATTGATCTTTGCACAATCGATAATGTTTGTGATTTGGGTTTCTAAAAAGTGCGCTAATTTCAGGTTTGCTTACTTTTAAATCAGCTAATGCGAACATTTCAATGATGTCCTCATCTGTCGCATTCAACGCAATTTTTAATTTGCGAAAAATAATATTGTTGTTTAATGATTTTTCAGGTAAAGGCTGCGCGCCTTCTCGTTTTCCTCTTTTCTCATTGATAAAACCGTTTAAAAACGCAGCCAATTGCTTGTCGTAGATGCCTTTGAAATCTGGATCTTCATCCTTTTTTAGCCAATCACTTAATTCGGCACGCGTTACTTCTTGTCCACCGGAGGCAAAAAGTGCCATCATTTTATCATCATTATAATCAAAAGTGTATCGAACTTTCCTTAAAACGTCGTTATTTGTCATTTTTTTCGTTTGAATTTCAAAGATAACAAGTTTGCGGAGTTGATTTGAAGTTTCTTTAAATGCAAAACAATTATTCGATATCAATAAGAAAAGCGAATGCTCAGATTTTGTTAATTGAAGAATAAATTGATCTTTTCTAGTGATTTTGCTGTGAAATTAATCTCTAGTAAATTGATAATCAGGATTAAACAAGAATTCCTTATCTGTTAAAGTAAGTAGGAACGCTATAATGTCCACTTTCTGATTTGAAGTTAAATTGATTCCGTTTTTAAGTTTAGATGAAAGGTTAGGAGTGTGACTAATTCCAGAGGAATAATGTTCAATTACTTCATTGAGTGATTTAAAACGCCCGTCGTGCATGTATGGAAATGAAAACTCAATATTTCGCAAGGTAGGGACTTTAAATGTGTAGTTGTCTGAAGGGTTTTGCGTTATTTTTCCTCGACCTAAATCATTCAGCGTATTATCAATTGGCAGCCCATTATTTTCAAATTCACCTGAAGTTAACAGCGGTTCTGTGTGACATGAAGCACAATGTTTTTGAAACAATTTGTAGCCTGATTTTTCCTGTTTTGTAAAAATTTCTTCTTTTCGTTTTACTTTATCATATTTAGAATTTGCCGAAACAAGGGTCAATTGAAATTGAGTCAAAGCCAATAAAAGTTGTTTACTTGATATAGTGCTGTCACCAAAGGCATGAAAGAATTTAGATGGATATTTTTTTGACTGTTTCAGTTTTGCTAGAACATTGAGTAAATCTTCTCCCATTTCAGATGGATGGGTAATTGGTGCAATTGCTTGAACTTCTAGATGATTTATTGCTCCATCCCACATAAAATGTTTGTTCCACGCGAGATTTATTAATACGGGAGAATTGCGTGTTCCAATACGATCTCCAATACCATGACTTAAAGCATGGTCAACATGTGTAAAAGCTGTAAAAGAAAGGTGGCAACTAGAACACGAAACGGAATTATCTAGCGAAAGTATGGGGTCATAAAATAAGTGTCGACCTAAATCGATTATTTTGGAATCCAGAGGCATTTTATTGAAATCATATACTGGAATCGGCCAATTTTCCGGGATTGAAAATAGGTGGATTTCATCATTGGGTTTAAACTTAACAGAACACAACAAGCTACTAATACCAATAAAAAAGATAAAAAGAAGTAGATTCTTATTCATTGAGTTTAAAATAAGTAACGATCTTTTCCGATAACTTAACGGCATTTTCACCGGGTGACATAATCGTGTTTTCTTTTGAAAAATCTATCGTTTCGAAAAATGAATTAATATCAAATTGAACATTCAATTTGAGTGAATTATTTGTTGCGAATTTCAATTGTTGAATAGAATACTGTCCCGGAAGATAACCTCCTAAATGAAATTGAAATGATTGATTTCTAGCTTGACTTAACGGATGTTTTCCTTCCAATTTAAAATTTATATAACCACTTTGCCAAGCCCAATACATTCCTTTTGTTGGATCTAAATCGCCTGAATATATTCCAGAAACATTGGTTAAGCTATCTACACCGAGATTGAAATGAATGGAGTTAAAACCAACGGTTTCAGGGAAGGCAACTGAAATACTATTTTGGCTCTCCATTAAGTCAATTAAATGAACACTTTCTAATTCTTCAAAAACAATTGAATCCTCGGAGTAGAGTTGAATATTCGTTATGTAAAATCGAAGTTTCTCTAATTCAATAGTTTTGTCAACAGGTGGAATGGAAAATTCAATTATTAGATCTTTAGTAGTTTGAGCTCTAATTCCTGATAACGTAATAAACAGAATTGGAAAGAGGAGCCATTTCATTAATGCTTGGGTTTTTTTGGTATCCCAGGAGGGGCAAACAGCCTGCCAAGTTCATTCGTCAGTTTGTTAAATTCATCAATTTGATCGTCGTTACAAATTGATTTTATTGCGCTGAAATGTTCATAATGCGCATTTTCAATTTCCATTTGCAAGCTTCCTAGATTTGTAATAATTGAATCCTTTTTCACATTATCGTCCGTTTTTAAAAGTGTAAAAAGCGCGTCTTTATTCGTTCTAATATTATGTTCGATATCCCGTATGCTTGAACGGTGTTCATTAATAATCGCCTCATAAGCGTCCGCCTGTTTTTTGTCAAACCCGAGTTTTTCAATAATAACTTTTCGCGGACCTCCTGTATGCATTGGATGTGGAGGTTTATGCATGTACATGTTAATTAATACTCCAACATTTGTCGCAACTAGTAAAACGATAATTATATATAGAAACTTAACTTTACTCATGATATAATTGGTTTGATGTATTCATGTTAAATTCTTCTAATAAATTGGTTGAATTAGAAGTTAAATCTGTAGAATTCGATGAGCTAACAACCAAATTTAAGAGAACAAGCGCACAAGTTAGGCCAATTCCAATCATTGCCTTTTTCATTGTAATTGTTGAATTCGCTATGGATTGAATTTTAGATTCAATACGTGTAAATAAAAATGGCGACGGTTCAACGTGTTTGACCTTACCCAATGTTTTTTCTATGTAATCGTTATCTTTCATTTCTTATTTTGTTAGACGACAATTGAATGTTAATCCTTCGTTTGTTCGATTTTTAACTTTAAATTTTGTTTCGCTCTTGATAAAAGCGACTCTACTGCTTTTTCAGATAATTTCATTATTTCAGCAATTTCTTTTCCGGCTAGGCCATCCATCGATTTTAAAATTAGTGCTGTTTTTTGATTCTCAGGTAGCTCATCAATTAATTGATACAAATGTTTCACTGATTCTTTGTCTTCCAATTCAACTCCAGGGTGATTAAAGTTTTTGTGAGGAATTAATTCTTCGCCCGACTTCCCAAATAAAGATTGCATAAACCCAAACCTCTTTTGACGATTCTTGGCTTTAATAACATCTAAACAATGCGTAATTGTAATTCGATAGATCCATGTTTTTACCGAAGATTCAGCCCTGAATCCAGCAATTTTATCGTGCACTTTTATAAAAACATCTTGGGTTGCTTCTTCTGCATCTTCGGTATTATGCAGATAATTTAAGCACAAGTTGAAGACCATTTTTGAATGATCTGTGTACAATTTATGGAAGTGGATGTTTTCGTTCATTCAGAATTCAAATAAACGAAATAAATATTAACTAATTGTTCTTGCGAACAATTGTACTGCTTGCTTGAGCGGTAGACATCACCATTAAATCCGCAATATTTACATGATAAGGTCGCGAAATAACAAAATGAATTATATCCGCAATATCATCTGCTTCCAAGGGTTTGAATCCTTTGTAAACATTGGATGCTCTATTTTTATCTCCTTTAAATCGAACCTCGCTAAACTCTGTTTCCACCATCCCTGGATGAATTGCTCCCACTCGAATTCCATATTGATTCAAATCGATTCGCATCCCATGGTTCAAGGCGTCAACGGCATGTTTGCTAGCGCAATACACATTTCCATTTGGATAAACTTCTTTTGCCGCGGTTGAGCCAATATTAATGATATGTCCTGATTTTTGATCGACCATTTTAGGAATAATAGCTTTCGAAACATAAAGTAATCCCTTGACATTAATATCAATCATTGCGTCCCAGTCAACGATACTTCCATTTTCAATGGGATCGAGTCCATGCGCATTCCCAGCATTATTAATTAATACGTCGATGGTAGAAAACTCGACAGGTAGTGAAGTCATGCATTTTTCGATGGCACTTTTTTCACGCACATCGAAACATAAGGTGTGAACTTTAGTTTGTATTGACAATTCATTTTGTAATTGTTCCAATCGTTCAATTCGGCGTCCGCAAAGGATTAATTGATACCCTTCATGTGCTAATCGTTTGGCAGTTGCCAAGCCAATTCCACTCGTTGCCCCAGTAATTAGTGCTGTTTTCTTCATGGTTTAAAATTACGGAAATTTGACCTAAATTTTCGGAATTAAATCACAAAACCAAAATCCATATTTGTCTTTAGGTGAGTCTTTTTTTGGCGAAGGATATGTTTTGTAAACAATTTCTCCAATTTCGAAATCAATGGGTTTTGAGAATATTGGGCCGTCAAAACAAAATGTATGAAACTCACCGTTTTCCCCGCACGGATCAACGTTGGCCGGTAAATCATCCAAAAAAAATTGATCGATAATCCTGCCAACGAACGATTTATCCAATACATCTTCATTAATACATACAACAATTGCTGTCTCTTATACACATCTCCGAGCCCACGAGACAGGCAGAAATCTC
>CAJXRM010000114.1 GCA_913059205.1 uncultured Flavobacteriales bacterium | reverse complement strand
CGAGATCTCCACAGAGTAGATCGTCGGCAGCGTCAGATGTGTATAAGAGACAGCTTCCAAACCCCTTGTTTATACGAATAATGGACATTGTTATTGGGGATTATACGATCTTCATTACCTGGATTGAAATTTAGAGAATCAGATTTGAAATGAAAGTTGAAGCTATCATCATTTTCAGACACTTGAACTATGTCTGTCAGTGCCGTTTCCAAGTCTGGTCCATCAATTTCAATATTTCCGAGGAAGCTCATTTTTTCATTTTCGAGCAAGAAAACATCTCCACCAAAATTGTACTCGTAAGCAAGTTGTGCAATAATGATTGTTTTATTCGTTTCACTGTTTCTGAAAAAATGAGGCTCATATAAATAAACATCTCCAACTGGTTTGGATTCAAATACAATTGATTGGTTCTCGATCATTATCAATCGGTCTCCCCAATTATCTGGATTTTCGGATGTTTCCACATCACCATGGGCGTATGCGGATCCAACCACGAATGAATCGAATTCAAAAGCTTGATTTACTTGATAACCGTCTAGGATAAAATCATTTAACGTTGTTGGATTAATTTCTGTGTAGGTAATTGAATTTTTAGTCAATTTCAATGATTCAATTTTTTTATACGGTTTATCGCTTTCGATGCTTCCACAAGAAATGAGAAAAAGAGCGAATACAATTTTAATTGATTTCATTGAAAAACTAATGGCTTTTAGATGAGGTTAAACGAAGAATTTCAACACCTTTTGGTTTTTTAAAGTCGGCCAAATTACCTTTGTCATTTACGAATACCTGGTAACCATCATTTAATATCGATTCGATTGTTTCATGCGTGGGCAGGGTAGAATATACAGTCAAATTAGTGTAAAACATGGCTTCAATAGGATTTTCATAATTAAATAAAACGCCTTTGATAATTTTTCGGTCATTTAGTTCTTTAAGATCTTGTGTCCATTGGGGGTTTCGATCTCTTTTTTCAAGAATTTCCATTCGTTCAATACCATACCTAACAGGTATTATCAGAAAAAGGGCGAGAACGACATTGAATAACCATTTGGGTTTGTGAGAAACTTTATAATTAACTAATTCAAAAAAGAATGCTGCTGTAATGATAAAGTAAGCAGGCGCAGTAAACAAAAGATAACCTTGCATTTTTGTGCTTGCTAAAGAGAAGATGACTAAGGGAACGAGGAACCAAATGCATAGAGCAGACTGCTTAAGATTCAACGGTTTTTTGACAACTTTCCAAATAAACCAAAGCAAAGGCAGGTACAGCAATTCGCCATAGTTGATCCTAATCTGTTCAAGAAAGTAAAATACTGAACCGCTTTGGTCATCAAGGACTTCTGTAAAATG
This sequence comes from uncultured Flavobacteriales bacterium, assembly GCA_913059205.1. Classification (GTDB taxonomy): domain Bacteria; phylum Bacteroidota; class Bacteroidia; order Flavobacteriales_D; family Crocinitomicaceae; genus UBA4466. Next base: position 6,697 of record CAJXRM010000114.1, on the reverse strand, counting down.
TCGAACATTGAAACTAGCTTCATAGGCCGCTTCCATAGGGAATTCACTATAAATGTACAGTTGCCAAGGAAGTGCAACGATTACAATCGAAAAAAGTAACAATACAAAATGACCAACAATTGATTTGACAGAGAATGATTTGGAATTCAGAACTAAAAGCGACCAAATAGGCAACACGATTAAAGCAGGTAGCCATTTTGTGAGAATTGCCGCACCGACTGAAACACCAACCAGAATAGTGAAAATAAAGTGTTTACGTTCAATAAATTGTATCGTGAAAAATATAGCCAATAAAATAAAAAATAGAAAGATAACATCAATATGGTCTGTAGCAATTCGACCACCTGTAAGCTCAAGTATAAGGCCGTTGATTGAAAACATGAATCCCGCTAAAAGTCCAACCTTTTGGTTGTAAAAATAGCTTCCTATTCTAAAGGTTAAAAATATTCCAACTGTCGATAAAACGATTGAAGGGAGTCTTAATGCAATTTCATTTAATCCAAATAGTTTCATACTTCCAGCCATCAACCATAAAGGCATTGGCTGTTTATGCACCCAAACATGATTTTCTATCCATGCACGGTAATCAAAGGGGAGAATTGGGTTGTCATATAGCGTAGGTAAAAGAGGGTGGTTGATTAAATTCTTGGCTACTAATGCATGATACCTTTCGTCCCAAGGATGAAGATACAGATCCGATGCTGTGAAAAAGAATAAAATAAAGCCGCTAAGTGCGATAAAATATATTGCAAAAGCGTATTTTTCTTTTTTATAGTATTGCCATGAACAGAAATAAAATACCGAGCAAATAACAAGCGTAATTATTCCAAATAGAACGTTTTGCATCAAGTTTTTGTTATTCCGTTAATTTAATAGCTCATTCTTTTCTAGATTTCTAGCTCTAGAGGATTATATTATTTTTTTACCGTGCGTCGTAAAAGAAAGTCCTTGCTGCCCGGAAGTCGAGATCATAATAGCTTCAAAAAACGGTTCATTTAACGATTTTTTCGTAGACCAATCGAAAATGAAGTTGGCACCAGTCCCTCCTTCTAGGTCTTCTTCATCAATAACAATCTCCACTGTTTCCATCGGTGCGATGAAAATAGTTTTATCAAAATAGGTTCTGGTAGAATGACCTTTAGTGTTAAAATACTCTGCCTTGTGAATATATAGAGTATCCGTTTTATTTATATTGCGCATGCTAACGGTTACGGTCAAGTCATGTGTTTTATGCTCCGATTGGCTATAAATTTGTGAATAGACTGATAGGTAGGATGATCCATGAACAAAGGTGCTATCAAACTCAATTTGAACCGCCCGATTATTCCAATTTACGGGATCAATTGAGCTAACTTCCGAAGTGTCATTGCAAGATTGAAGTAAAAGTGTAAGGAGTAATAATTTAAAGAAATTTGTCATAAATCACATGTTGTTCTCAAGGCAAAAACGATAACCTAGATTTAGTTTTTTTAACTAAAATAAGTATAAAAGCTTTAAAGTTAGACATGCTAACTTAATTAAAACAATCGAAAGGTTACCTTTTTTTTTAACAGTTAGATGGCGATTTTAAATTAACTCTTCAATGATTCTATCCATTGTATAGCCTTCAGCCTCGGCACGGTAATTTTTAACAACTCTATGACGTAAAATAGGTTTTGCGACTGCCTTTACATCTTCAATGTCAGGAGAGTATTTTCCATGCATTGCAGCATGACATTTGGCACCAACAACTAAATATTGAGAAGCTCTTGGACCAGCGCCCCATGTGATGAAATCCTGTGTAATTTTTGGTGCAGTTTTATCTCCAATTCTCGTTTTCCCTACTAACTTAACGGCATATTCTAACACATTGTCAGCAACGGGAACTCGTCGAATTAAATCTTGGTATTCGATTATTTGTTCTGCGTTTAAAATTTGATTCAATTTAATATTGTTATCCGTCGTAGTCGCTTTAACAATTGCAACTTCCTCGTTATACGAAGGGTAATCTACCCAAACATTAAACATAAATCGATCTAATTGAGCTTCAGGAAGGGGATAGGTTCCTTCTTGTTCAATAGGATTTTGTGTAGCCAATACAAAAAATGGATTTGGCAGAGGGTATGTAGTTCCTGCTGCTGTTACTCTTTTTTCTTGCATCGCTTCTAACAAAGCAGATTGGGTTTTAGGCGGAGTTCTATTGATCTCATCAGCTAAAACGATGTTCGAAAACAACGGTCCTTTCAAAAATTTGAAATTGCGAGTGTCGTCTAATATTTCTGAACCAACAATGTCTGAAGGCATTAAATCTGGTGTAAATTGAATTCGGTTAAAACTTAGTCCTAAACAATCAGCAATTGTATTTACCAATAGAGTTTTTGCCAACCCTGGAACACCAACCAGTAAACAATGACCCTTCGAAAAAATAGAAATTAATACCTGATCAACCACCTCGTCTTGACCAACGATTACTTTGTGGATTTCATTCTTTAGTTCAGCATAATGCTTTACAAATTCATCTATTTTAGCTTTGTCTGACATAGTTCAATTCAATTTTAACGCTTAAATATACATTTATTGTTTCAACCAATTGTTTTTGAATTCGCAATTTTGGTATTCTTTCTCAATGCGCACGTATGCGTTACTGATTTTTGCAGTAATCCAATTATTTATCGTTTTTTGTTTTTTGTCGTTTTCAGCTGCTCGCTGAATTAAGGAGTAATCATCCTCTAAGTTAGCCTTATGAGGAGCCGTTCGATTCATTAAGCGAACAATTCGCACACCTTGTTTTCTTTCGTACATATTTGTGTACAAGTTTGGTTGAGAAACATCTCCTTTCTCCATTCTATCAGTTAATAAATAAATTTGCTGATCGACTTCGTTTAAATCTTCCATGTCCCATGTTTGTTCACCAGATATAGGATTGGTAATAATTCCTCGGTTTTGCATTGTAGCTTCATCATTCGAGTATTTAATTACCGCTTCATCCCAAGTTATTTTTCCAGCTTTTAAATCTTTGTAACAACTGTCTAAACGAAGAGCAGCGTTTTCTAAGGCGTTATTTGCAAATTCGGGAATGATTAATATATGTTGACATTTGTAATCGTTGCCTTTTCGTTCGAGTAATTTAATGATATGAAAACCATAGGTTGTTTCAAAAATTTCGGAAACATCTCCAACGTGTAAATCGAATATTGTTGCTTCAAACTGTGGAACCATCATTCCTCGTGTTCCGGCAATTTCTCCACCCAGTTTTGCTGATCCTGGATCCATAGAGTGAATTCTCGCTTGCGTGGCAAATGATTTCCCGTATTTAATAATGTCATCTCGAATTTCTGAAAGTTTTTCACGGGCAATGGCTTTATCTGCAGCGGTAATGGCTGGATAAGAAACAATTTGTTGGAAACTCAATTGAGAATTAATTAATGGTATACTGTCCATTGGAATTGTATTAAAAAAAGCTTTTACATCACGAGGAGTAACGCTAACTTCACTGGTGATTTGGCGTTCCATTTCTTGAGCTAGCAATTGGTCTTTTATTATTGGACGGAATTCTTTTTTAATTTGAGTGGCAGATTTCCCATAAAATTCTTCCATTTTTTGTCGACTTCCGATTTGTTGTTCAATCATTCGTAATCGGTTTTCCATTTCAGCATCAACTTGTGCATCAGTTACATCTACACTGTCTAATTTTGCTTGATTCACCAAAAGGTATTGAAACATTAATTCTTCCATTACTTGGCAATCCATTTCAGGCGTAACTGTAATTCCAGCTTGAACAGCTTGTAATTTCTGTCCTTCAATATCAGATTTTAAAATGATCTTATCTCCAACCTGTGCTACAATTTTGTCTATTGTTCCTTGTGCGGTTGCTACAACGGAAGTAATAAGTAGAATACTAAATGTTACGATTAATTTCATATTTCTTTTTTATTCGTTGAATCAATTTTGATTCATTTTTTTCTTTTAATAGCTGTAGCCTATTTGCTACAATAAGGCCTTTTATTTCGTTTTGCAGAAAATCCACCGGTGGAGCTTCATCTTTCAATGTGTAATCAATAATATTTAAAAAATACGTGTATTCATTGTCTGAGAAATACGTTTTAGTTCTATTCAAAACGATATTATCTATGTTGTATTTTGTAAGTGGAATATCTTTCGTCAAATCGTTGAAATATACCCACGCTGAATCATTATAATAAAAATTAACTGCATAAAGTTTAGCATAAGAATTGACTTCAATGACATCTTTATCATTTTTTAACAAGAACTTTTGATGTATATTTTTCGACTTAAAGTCCAGATCTTTCGGTATTTTCAGATACATAGCTTTCACGATATAATCGTGAAGTACAAACTCATCCTTGTGCGATTCGTAATACGTATTAATCTCTTTATCCGAAACTATAGTGTCCAGTTTCTTTTTTAACTCGTATTCTTCCAAATAAAATTTTGCTAAATCTCCAGTGTAGTTTGAGGCGCGCAATTGAATTAATTTCCATTCGTCTGGATATAATTCTTTCATTTCTGCCTTGAATACTTCATTTTCAATCCATTGATCAACAAAAGCATTTTTTTCTTCTAAGCTGTCAATATTCAGCCCGGCATGCTTCATTAACACAAAAGCATCATTCTCCGTTAACTCAACATCATCCACCGATGCAATAACTTTGTTGTTGTCGGAGCAGCTTGTTAATAAAAACAAACAAAACAGGCTGACAAGAATGCCAGCCTGAAAATGATATGTATAATCTTTATTTACCAACTGAATACAAGGCTTCTTTGTTGATTGTTATCGGGTGTTTTTCTTTCAGTTCTTTCAGCCATTCCTTTTCCAAATATGTTTGGTAATCAGATGTAATTGAACCTTTCGCCTCGCTGAACTCTTTTTGTCCTGGAGCCATAATTTCCGAAACTTTAATCACATAGAATTTACCATCAAACTCATACGGTGCATTTAATCCTGGGTTAAATGATCTTCCATTCAAATAAGTTATTTTGTCGAGTTCAAATTTCCCTTCCTTGTCTCTTACGTTTAATTCAGACTCTTTGTTGATTTTACGTGTGATTTTTGAAGAGCTCATTGTGTCAATCTTCGCCAATTTAAACACATCATTGGCAACGTCAGATGAATTGCACTCGTAAATTGTAGCACTAATTCTTTTACCCCATTGGTAATCTGCTTTATTAGACTCATAAAACGCTTTCAAACCTGTCGTATCTTTCATTGCTTTGTTCCATACTTTGTCTGACATGATTTCATACAAAAGAATTCCATCATGGTATTCTGAAGTTAAAGCTTTATAAGCAGGATATTTACTTGCTAATTTTGATTCTTCATAATCCAATATGGTTTGTTTCTCCCAAATTTTGTACTGTTTTGCAATTACATTTTTCGGAGATTCTTGTTGAGAACGTCTACCTTGAAATTGAATAAACTTCGCGAAATCTTGTTGTTTAAACTCCTTTCCGTCCATCGTAAACAATGCGTTATTCGTTTTTAAGCTTGAAATATCCATATTTCCTTTGTAATAGTTTGAATCTACATGCTCCTCAAACCATTTTAATGACTTCTTTGTTTTGTCAACATATTTATATTCTTTTTTCAGTTTTGCCACAAATGAATCTTGTGTTGACTTTGAGCGTTCATCTTTTGCCACTTTGCTTTCCAACGAATTTTTCATTTCATCGAAAGAAGCCACTGGAGTTAACGAAATTCGCTTTATGATGTGGTAACCGTAATCTGTACGAAGAGGCTTGCTGTAATCACCATCTTTTTCTAAATTAAATGCAGCTTCTTCAAATTCCGACACCATTCGAGTTGTTGCACCCGTTCCAAACGCAGGTAAAACACCTTTCATTTTGTTCGAAGAAGGGTCATCAGAATATCGAACAACTAAATCTTCGAAGTTTTCGCCATTTTCAAGTAGTTCATAAATTTCATTGATTTTTGCCTCTGCGGCATCTACAGTTTCACCTGTTGCTGTTTTTGAAACAGAAACCATAATGTGGGCTGTTGTAATTGTACCACGTGCTTCTCGTTTATCAACAACCTTTACGATATGATAACCAAAGCGTGTTCTAAAAGGATTCGAAATTTTTCCAATTGGAGTAGTGTAGGCAGCATCTTCGAATGGATAAACCATTTGAAAAGCTGTAAAATATCCTAGGTTTCCACCATTACTTGTTACTGAAGGATCTTCGGAACCATCTTTCCCCATTGCAACCATTGCGAAATCTTCGCCGTTTTCAATTCGCTTTTTTAACAACATAATTTTGTTGTATGCCTTCAGTGTGTCTTCAGGAGAAGCATTCGGATTCGTTTTAATCAGAATATGAGATGCTTTAATTTCATTCTTTGTTCTTTCATATGCCTCTTTAATTAAAGATTCATTCTTTGCTGAATCAACTAAATATGGAAGAGCCAATTGATTTTTGTAACCGTCTAATTCCTTTACTAATTTAGGAATTGTGTCATAGCCCAAAGCTTCGGCTTCAGCCACCTTTAATTTAAACTTAGTAAACAACTCCATGTATTCATCCAAAGACGCTTTGTCGTATTTCGGATCTGGATTGTTTTTCAAGTAAATTTGAAGAAATTCAGACTGAGTAATTTTTTTGTCATTGATTGTCATAATCGTTGGATCAACTTGAGCCGACAATCCTAGACCTGTCTCTTATACACATCTCCGAGCCCACGAGACAGGCAGAAATCTCG
>CAJXRM010000113.1 GCA_913059205.1 uncultured Flavobacteriales bacterium | reverse complement strand
AGATTATGAAACAAATATTTCTTGGGGTCAAATCTTAATTTGCGATAAACTTTTTGATAAATACGATAAAACATTAGAGGGCGAATGGCAGAAACTAAAACAAAAATTTAATATCAATGGCAAATAGTTTAAATTCATACATTTCAGGTCTAGCCTCAAATTATTTTATTAGTCACGGGTCAACGGAAAGAAATCAAATTGTAAGTTCAATTAATACTGTTAAGAGTAGATTGAAAAGTCATTTCGGTTCTAAAGTGAAGAATGTTTTGATTTTCGGATCTTGGGATAGGGATACCACAATTCCAAGAAAATATGACTCTAATTCTGACGTCGACATTATGATTGTGTTTGATCATGATAGTATAAATAACACGGCAGAAACTTATCGAAAGTGGGTACTTGAATTTGCACAATCTAAATACTCAACATCGCTATCAAAAAAAGACTTCCCAACGGTAAGATTGGATATGACTCATATTACCCTCGATCTTATTCCAACTAAAATCACAACTTTACTTGATGCCTTTTACTTCTACTATATACCAGATAGTGGAAATAAGTGGATGAGTACTCAGCCATTTAAATTTTCACAGGAGGTCAAAAATAAAAACACACAAAAAAATAGTATTGTCAAACCAGTCCTTAGATTAATAAAGGCTTGGAATGCGCATATAGGGTATCCGTTTGAATCCTTTATTTTAGAGAAATATGTACTTGAGAATGTGTCTTGGTTCTGGATTTCTACTATTGAAGAAGGTTTTTTCGCTGCAATAAATAATTTACCAACTTGGGATGTTACACTAACTCAGAAGAGCAAGGTTCAATCAGCTCAATCTAATTTAAGTACCATAAAATCTTTTTTAGAAAAAGGAGACGTTGCCATGGCTAAACTTTGGTTACATATTCTGTTACCAAAATAAAATTTAAAATTATGTCATTTAACTTAACAATTACAGACTTAAAAAACCTTCGCGAATCGGAAGATCACGTTGAATTCAAGGAAGCGCAAAACAACTTCCCATGGAATGGAGGCGAGCATAGAGAACAAAAAGACAGACGAAAATGCCATCTCGGTTATATTGTTGCACTCGCAAATGAAGGTGGTGGTCTGTTGATTTTCGGCATGAAAGATAAAGCGCCTCATGAAGTTGTTGGAAGTAACTTTGTTGAAGGTAAAATTGGGGAAATGGAAGATGCCGTTTATGATAAGTTGCAGATTCGCATCCATATTCACGAACTTTTCGATGAGAATGGGTTACGTGTATTGGTCACTGAAATCCCATCTCGTCCTATCGGTAGACTTATGAAGTTTGAAGGAGTCGCTTTAATGAGAACGGGGGACAGCCTCAGAAACATGTCTGATGATGAAATGTTTAAGATACTTTCTGAGCAAGAACCAGATTTTTCCGCAAAAATGTGTGCTGGTTTTACCCTTTCAGATGTTGATGAAGATGCCTTAGAAAAACTGAAGGAAAGTTATGCTAAGAAGCAGAATAACCCTGATTTTAGAGTACTACTAAAGGAACAAGTTTTATCGGATTTAAACCTGATGACAAAAGATGGTTTAACCTATGCTGCTCTTGTGTTAGTTGGAAAAGAAGCTGCTTTAAAATCACATCTACCGAATGCACAAGTCAACATTGAAGTCCGCCAATCATTAACTCAAACGCATTTTGACAAACGCGTACCATACATTAAACCTTTATTTACAACGATTGAAGACATTTGGGAATATTTGAATACGCGTAATCGTGACAATAAAATAGAGGAAGGACCTTACAAATTCGACTTACCATTTTTTAATAAAGAGGTGATTCGTGAGTCTGTTTTAAATGCAATGGCACACCGTGATTACTCTATTTCAAGCGAAACGGTCATCAAACAATTTCCAGATAGAATTGTCATTACGAATCCTGGTGGTTTTCCGAAAGGTGTAACACAGGAAAATTTAATTCGAATCAATAGTACGCCTAGAAGTCGTTTATTAACTGAAATTTTAGAGAAAACAGGTTTGGTTGAGCGTTCTGGTCAAGGAGTTGACAAGATTTTTAGGATTACACTGTCCGAAGGGAAACCAATGCCCGACTATTCGAAAACCGACATGTTTCAAGTTGAACTGTCGATAATTGGAGAAGTTGAGGATAAGGCATTCGCTGCATTTGTAACCGATGCGCAGTCGAAACGCGACAAAGAGAATCAGCTTGGAACGTTTGATATACTCGCTTTATATCAAATTAAAGAAGGTAAAAGCGATGGAATTGATGACGCGACTTTTAATAAATTGGAAGAGTCAGAATTAATCAAACGTACAGGTGGTTCTGCTAGTGATAAATATGTGTTAGCAGATTTATATTTTGAATTGCAAAATGGTTCAGCCTTAATTGCGGGGTTTAGAACAATTGATTTAGAACGTATCTTGATGACTTTTGATGGTGGAATCGAACAAGTAAAAATGAAAGACTTCACGACAACATTTAGTGGAGATTTGAACAGGGATCAGGTCAGGTACCTGGTAGAAAAATTACTTGATAAGATTCTTGATAAAGATGGTACCGGTAGTGGAACAATGTATACCTTAAAAACAGATATAAATAGTATGGACGATATTAAAAGAATTCTTACAGATGAATAATTCAATTCCCCAAAACTTATGTTTAATTCCCCAAAGCTTTTGTTCGCGTACTCCATTGGATGATCGCGGAAATTACGTGTATTTGCGTATAAATGCGTGTAATTGCGTAAAAGAGGACGAATATGGATTTTATAAAACACAAAATCAATTCCCCAAAACAAAGCTTTGATTCCCTAAAACCGAAAAAAATGACATTAAAATTTAGGGTATTGGGGTATGTACTATATACTACGTATATAGTACATAGGTAAATACAAACAAAATTGATGCAAAAACGAATATGAAATACTCCGAATATACAGACTCACAACTTCCAGCATTGGAATTTCTACAAACATTGGGTTGGGAATACATTTCTCCCGAAGAAACAGTAAAAGCCAGAGGTGAAATCTTGTCTAATGTTGTTTTGGAAGATGTCCTAAAAGAACGTTTACAAAAAATCAATTCCTTTGAATATAAAGGACAAAACTATAACTTCTCAGACAACAGTATTACTGCTGCTATTAACGCATTGAAAAATATACCAGATGAAGGTTTGGTTATTACCAATGAAAATGTGTATGACTTAATCACCTTAGGAAAAAGTTTTACGGAGGTCATTGATGGAGATAGAAAGGCATTTACCTTGCGTTACATCGATTGGGAAAACCCAAAGAACAATGTGTATCACATTACAGAAGAATTTGTCGTGGACGGTGGAAGAGACAAACGTCGTCCCGATATTGTGTTGTTTGTAAATGGAATTCCTTTTGTTGTCATCGAGAACAAGCGTCGTGATAAAAACGAATCAATTGACGAAGCCATTTCTCAGAATATTCGCAACCAAAGACCTGAGGAAGGTATTCCACGCTTGTTTCATTATGCGCAACTATTGTTGGCAGTTCATCCAAATGAAGTAAGGTATGGCGCAACAGGAACTCCAGCAAAATTTTGGTCTGTTTGGAAGGAAGATGTGGAGAAGAAAGTGGAGAAATTACTGGATGGAAAACGATTTCCAACAGAACAAGATAGAGGGTTGTTTAGTTTGTGTGAACCCAATCGTCTGATGGATTTGGTTTATAAATACATCGTTTTCGATGGTCCAGACAAGAAAATTTGCCGTTACCAACAATATTTTGCTGTACAAGATACATTGAAGCAAGTAACCAAAGTGGATAAGGATGGAAGACGTAAAGGAGGTGTTATTTGGCACACAACCGGTTCCGGCAAATCTTTAACAATGGTAATGCTTTCTAAAGCGTTGGCACTAGATCCAACTATTAAGCACCCTCGTGTATTAGTTGTGACGGATCGTATTTCATTGGACAAGCAAATTCATAAAACGTTTCGTAATTGTGGTAAGGACGCAAAAAAAGCTGACAGTGGTTCTGATTTAATTGAACTACTGAGAGATAAGGGGAACGAAATTATTACAACGATCATTGATAAGTTTCAAACTGCTGTTAAGCGTGGTTCATTCAAAGATGATTCTGCAGATATTTTTGTACTCGTAGATGAAAGTCATAGAAGCCAGTATGGAACGGCGAATGTAAACATGCGTAAGATTCTTCCAAATGCAACTTACATTGGGTTTACAGGTACACCTTTATTGAAATCAGAAAAAAGCACAGCAAAGAAATTTGGTGGGTTCATCCATAAATACACAATTGATCAAGCGGTAAAAGATGGTGCAGTTCTTCCCTTATTGTACGAAGGTCGTTCAGCAAAATTGAGCATCAATAAAAAACAAATTGACAAAGGATTTGAGCGTTTGTCTAGTAATCTCAATGAAGATGCCCAAAAAGATTTAAAGAAGAAATTCGCGACTATTTCCAAAATCTACGAATCTGAGCACGTAATTGAAGAAATCGCATTTGACATTTCTAAACACTATTGTGAAAATTGGCAGGGAACTGGTTTTAAGGCGCAATTAGCCGTACCAAAGATTGATACAGCAATTCGTTACCAAAAATACTTTGACGCTCAGACAGACCCTAATTTAAAAATTAATGCCGCCGTTGTATTTACGCCACCAGACAGCAGGAAGGACAATGAAGATGTGTGGGAAGAATCGAGTAATGAATCTCAGGTATATTGGCAAACCTTACAAAAGAAATATGGAGGTCAAGATAAATATGAAACCTATGTAACCGATAAGTTTAAGGAGAGTGGAAGTAAATTCGAATTAATCATTGTTGTAAGTAAACTGCTTACTGGATTTGATGCACCAAGAAATACAGTTTTGTATTTAGCAAAACCTTTACATTCACACAACCTATTACAAGCCATAGCACGTGTAAATAGACTGTACGAAGGGAAAGAACACGGTCATATCATTGATTATGTGGGGATCCTCGGGAAATTAGATGACGCACTAACCAGTTATTCTGCATTAGAAGATTTTGATGCTGATGATTTAACGAACGCCGTGGTAGATATTCGGGAGGCAGTTAGAAAAGTTCCTATTCGTCATGCAGAAGTGATAGATATCTTCAAAAGTATTTCCAATAAAAAGGATATTGAGGCACTTGAAAGACACTTGGCACCGAAAGATATTAGAGATGATTTTTATAACAAAGTCTCCGCTTATGCTCGTGCTTTACAAACAGCAAAAAGTTCTGATGAGTTTTATGAAGAATTTACACCCAGTCAAATAGAATTTTACAAAGCGGAATTGAAACGTTTTCAAAGCTTAAGGCAATCCGTTCAAGTGCGCTATGCAGAAATAATATCATATAAGGAATATGAACCACGCGTTCGTAAATTATTAGATACATATGTAGATGCTGACGAAGTAAATGTTGTAACATCAGGAGTGAATATCTTCAATCGTGGAGAAGTCAATGAAGCCTTGGCTGAATATGGAAAAACACCTGCTTCCAAAGCAGATTTTATTGCGAACAATATCAAAAAGGTCATCAATGAAAACATGGAGAAGGATGAAGCCTTTTACAAGAAGTTCTCTGATCTAATTGAAGAAACGATCAAAGCATTCCAGGAAGGAAGACTTACGGAAGCTGAATATCTTGAAAAAGTATTAAAAACAAGAGACGATTTAGAGAATGGATACCAAGAAGGAATTCCCGATTCAATTCTAGAGAAACCGGAAGCGCGAGCCTTTTATGGTGCAGTTACAGAAGTGCTTTTGAAGGCTCATGGAAAAAGTGTTGTCGATGGTAACTCCAATAATCTAGCAAATGCAGGGATTGAGATTTCTAAAATTGTTGAGAACCTTACAATTCGCGATTGGAAAAAGAACCTAGATATTCAACGTCAAATGGAGAACGAAATTGAAGATTTTTTAATCGATCATCGCAAAACGCTTGGAATTGAAATCACTTTCGATGAGATTGATGAAATTTTGAGTAAGTGTTTGAAAGTTGCTAAAAACAACTATTAATGGAGAGTATTCAATACGGCACACAGGCTATTCATTTTCATCTAAAAAGAGTGGAACGAAAAACCCTGGGAATTGAAGTGCATCCAGATTTGTCTGTTTGGGCTATTGCTCCCTTGGATTCAAAATTAAATGAGATTAAAGAAAAGATGTTAAAGCGCTCGTCTTGGATAATTAAGCAGCGAAATTATTTCGAACAATTTCTCCCAAGAACACCAGAACGACAATATGTTTCAGGTGAAACGCATTTCTATTTGGGAAGAAGATACATTCTCAGAATTAGAAAAGGTCAAATTGATCAGGTCAAATTGAAAGGTTCAGATCTTATTGTTTTTTATTCAAAGGATAAATCCTGTCATCACATTAAAAACCTTCTAGCCGCATGGTATTATAGTCATGCCCAGTCAAAATTTGATAAAAAGATTAATCGCGCCTTAGATCTATTCAAGCCATATAAAATTGCAAAGCCTGAGTTTGAAATTCGGAGAATGAAAAACCGCTGGGGTAGTTGCACAACAAAAGGAAAGATTATTCTAAACCCTGAATTGATCAAGGCGCCAGGTCCTTGTATCGAATATGTGATTATTCATGAGATGTGTCACTTGATTCATCCGAATCATGGTAAGGAATTTTACAACCTCCAGAACAAACTCAACCCGAATTGGAATCGCTGGAAATCAAAACTTGAATCAACCCTTATTTAGAAAGGATTGAGAAAATACTTTCTACCCTACTGGCATTATTTTAAAATAAAATCATAGTTTCCCCACAAAATTTCCTTCCAAAAAAACTTTTTCCTACTTTTAAAACCTACAAACCCCAACCCTATGCCCCAAATCACCGACCCAATCCCACAAGAAATCCAAGTCGAGCTCCAGCAGCTAAACTTTGATTTAGACCAAAAAATCCCAGCCAAAAAACTAGATAAAAACCTCCTAATTGCCACCTGGAACATTCGCGCATTTGGAGACCTAACAAAAAATTGGCAAAGCCAATCAGACGATTCACCTAAAAGAGACTACCACTCCCTCTTGTGCATTGTCGAAATCATCAAACGCTTTGATGTCATAGCAGTACAAGAAGTAAAAGGGAACATCCGCGCCCTGCGTTACGCTTTAAAGCTCTTGGGAACGAACTACTCGTTAATCCTCACCGATGTCAACAGAGGAAAAGTAGGCAACGATGAACGAATGGCGTATATCTTCGACACCCGAAGAGTAAAGATGTCAGGTTTAGCATGTGAATTAGTTGTACCAGAAGAATGGCAAAAAAGCGTTGGAGAAGAAGTGATGAAAGAACAATTTTGTCGCTCACCCTATGCCGTTTCATTCAAATCCAACGAACAAACATTCATTCTTGTAACTCTCCACATTCTCTACGGAAAGAAGTCTACAGACCGCATCAACGAACTCAAAGGAATAGCCAATTGGATGGCAGATTGGGCAAAAGACCTCAACGCCTACCACCAGAACCTCATCACCCTTGGAGACTTCAACATCGACAAACGCGGAGACCTATTAAATCAAACCTTCATCGAAAGCGGTCTATTCGTTCCACCATCACTTCAGTCCCCAGAAGTAACCCGCTCCATATTTGATGAAACAAAGTACTACGATCAAATTGCCTGGTTCCAAAACAAAAAGGGAGTGAATAATCTATCCTTGAAATACAACACTGGAGGAAATTATGATTTCATGCAAACCTGTTTAATTAATCGTCCATTAACCAAAGTTCAAAAATCGTGGATGCTTTCAGACCATTATCCTTTATGGGTGGAATTTAATCTTTAAGGAAAGAAAAGGAAAATCGGTCTTCTTTCAGTACTCGCTTTATTCACAAAACATACCTGCAAGTGAATGTGAAACCGGCAGTAGGCTGAGCCTGTCGAAGCCGCACTTGCAAGTAACATTCCTTCCAGTCCGTTTTCGTACCTCAAACCAACTTCCTCTCATTTGTTTTATTCATCACGCTCCGTGCTTCTCTCAGTCGTGGCTTCTTTGTCTGCATAGTCGTATTTCTCTTACTTCACTGCGTTACGTTCGTTCATACCACTAATACATCCATCGCCACTTGTTAATTTGGCTCGCCTGCTAATCGCGTCGGGCTGCGGGG
>CAJXRM010000112.1 GCA_913059205.1 uncultured Flavobacteriales bacterium | reverse complement strand
TACACAGAGTAGATCGTCGGCAGCGTCAGATGTGTATAAGAGACAGGATGTAGCGATAGGAATTGTTGATTTCGATAACGCACAAGAAGAAATGTTGGCGAATAATCAAAATTTAAAGAATCAATACATTGCTTTAGAACTCCAAAAAACGACAACTTCTTTGCAACGATCATTTCTTTATCCAACACTTGATTTGCAACTTGGAGTCAATCCTAGCTGGGCAAATATCCGCGAGATTAAAAACAATTCATTCGAACAAGGAACAAGTGGTTTGATGTATTATGGAAATTTTAACCTTAGGTATAACCTCTTCAACAACTGGAAAAGCAAACGCGCAGTAGAAGTATCGAAAATTCAAGAGGAAATTGCATTATTGAACGTTGAAAGTATGAAGCAAACGCTTTCCAACAATCTTCTAAATGTAATTGAAACATATCAAGTCAGATCACAACTCGCTAGTATATCACAAGAAAACTTGGTATACGCAAAAAAAGCATTTGAATTGGCTCAAAAGCGGTTTGAATTGGGAAGCATGAATTCGATTGATTTAACTAGTTTTCAGAATTCATATCAAAACACTATGATTCAGCACTATCAGAATTTATACAATAAACTGGATACTTATTTGGAAATCTATAAGATGACAGGTAAAATTAGTTTGGAGTATTCGAAGTAAACAACAATTCAAATAAATCAGCTTTTCGTTTGCGCAAAACGGCAATCTTATCCTTTTGGGTTTTCATCTCGATTACAAAATCCGTTTTGACAGAAATATAGCTTGTATATAGGAAAAAACGATATGCCACCAATCCGAAAATCGGCATAGAGAAGAAATAAATCACCTTTTCCCAAAATGTTAAATCAAAGAAGTAATCAACAAGGATGATAAATCCGAAATAATTAAGTGGATACAATACCAGTCCAAGCAAAATCGCTACTGGTGCATAATACTCGATGTCTTTTATCATTCTCGGGATGATAAAATCGACAAATTTGTATGGAAGTCCATTGTGAATTATACCATACAAAAAGAACGGTAAACCTATTAACAAGGCTAAAATTGACTGCAATATCTGACGAATAAACATTACAGAACGATAATTACGATCTAAAAATGCGGGTGAAATGTGAAGCTTATCCAATTCGTTTTTAATTTCATTTAATTCCTTTTGAACATAAATCAATTGTTCTGGATAAGTATCTGAAATAGAATTGATTTTAGTATTAATAGTTCTTATGAAATCAACGTCCTTTTCCATGTTTTTACCGTTAAATCGCATCTTAGATTTACCATATAAAGCGACGATGCTATCCACAAGATTATCGTAATGATTCGATTTGGCATTTACCAACAGGGAAGACAGTTTATCGGTAAACACATCAGTTAGTTCACGAGCTGCTTTTGAACTGTTTTCTTTAAACATTGACAAGAACGGCGTTGGACTAATCGGTTCTCCAATTGATACCAAGACTGAACTTCTGAACGCTTCTGCCTCTGTATATACAAGACCAATTGGCACAACTTGAATCGGGGTTTTTATCTTACCTCGTTTTTCCACTTCTAAGGCTATACGAGCTGTACCAGATTTCAATTCGCGCAATTGCATTTCTTTATAACTCGTTCCTTCCGGAAAAATAACCACAGTTTTACCTTCCTCTAGTAAACGATAACATGCTTCAAAAGAATCCGTATTTTTCACACCTTTTGTGGCTGATTCGCTCGCTCTATTTATGGGAATTAATCCCAAACTTTTTAGCAACCATTTTTTCAAAGGAGAATTAAAAAAAGTTCCCTTTGCCATGAAATAAATAGGCTCCTTGGTGATATAACTAATAATCCATCCATCCATCATTGTATTCGGATGATTTGCGATAATGATTCTTCCTCCAATTGAATTCAGACGCTCGCTATTTTTAACGCGAATCTCTCGGTAATACATTCGTATACCTAATCCAATTATCAGCTTGAGTAACTTGTATATCATTCCTTTAAATCTATCGGAAAGATAAAGAAAACTGCATTAAAAGCGACTAAAACTGAAACATTGAAAAAAAAATTCATCAAAGGTTGACAACTAAAACTAAAACTGAACTTCAACCTAAGATGAATTTTCTGCACTCTATGAAATAAAGCTTATTGTCTTTTTATACTCGATGCGCCTGAACTATTAAATTTAGTTTCCTTTGGAGACCCACTATATTTTATATCAGAAGCGCCAGAAGCATTTACTTTTAATGATTCAGCAGCATAACATGTTAATTCACAAGCGCCTGAAGATTTTATCTCAACATCAACAGCTTTGAAATCAGAGCAGATTGCTTTAGTCGCTCCAGAAGTTTGAATTTTAAAAACTTCAGTTAACCCTTTCAAATTAATATCAGAAGCTCCACTACAAACCAATTGCAAATCAGTGCAATTAAAGTTAAACTCTACTTTTGTTGCACCTGTTAAGATCGTCTTCAAATTATCGCTCTTAATTTCACCAATAGTTTTAAGATTTACTGCTCCAGTTAATTCGATTTCATTTATATCCACAACAGTGATATAGGCTTTTATTTTTTGATTGATTGACTTTTTAGTCTTTTCCAATTTAATGATCAATTTACCGTTTATAGTTTCAGTTGAAATATTATCAATCACATCCGTACCTGCTTCAATTCTTACAGAGTGAGATTTACCTTGAGAAAGCTCAACATCAATAGCACTAGATACATTTATTTTAGAAAATGAATCAACAATTCGCTCTTGAGACTCAACTCCTTTTCTAACAAAATTCTTTTTAACAATACTCGGAGTTGGTGGATAAAAAGTTGGTATGACTCTTTCAAAAGGCAATTGATCAACAGATGAATACGCTTTTCCCGCTGGAGGATTTTCTAGATCTATAAAATCTTTTCTTGCGTTATTATTTTTTTCAATTTTCTCCATTTTAATTTCATCCAAACTATCACTAAGAAGCGTTATAGATTCTATATTTTCGTTTGAATTGACTTCCAATTTTGATGTCACACCATTTTCCTCGTGATTTTCACCTTGAAGATTAAAAATAGTAGCGACTCCAATCCCTACTCCTAAAACAATTGATCCCAAATACATAATTCCTTTTTTTGTTAATAATTTTAATTTTAACAGCGACAAAACACCAACTGTCCCTATTGTAGAAACGGCAGCAGCACTCACCCAGGATGAAACCTCTTCTACCTTTGTTTCGGCAGTTTGATTTCTTGCCTGCTCAAATAATTTATCCATTAAATCATCCGTCATATTTCAACTTTTTTGTGATTATTTGCGACACAATCGGTTAATAATTCACTTAACTTTTTTCTTCCGCGCACTAAACGCTGTTTAACTGCGGATTCGCCTATTTCATGCAGTTCTGCAATTTCTTTAATTGAAAACCCAGATATCTCGAATAAAATAATTGTTTCCTTCTGATCTTCTGGAAGTTTTGATAAAGCTTCATTTAACAAGCTTACTTCTAACTTACTTTCCGTTTGATCGTCCAAACTTGGCACTTGGTAGACCTCATTATTTGAACTCCAATTCTCAGTGCTTTTTTTTCTGCTGGAATTCGACAAAATTCGTCTGCTTACACCAAATAAAAATGAAAGAAAAACTGATGGATCTTTTAATTCCTCAAACTTTGAATAAGCAATAATTATAGTGTCATGCATTAAATCTTTAAAATCCATTTCACCATACACCCGACTTTTACAATACCGTTCGAACCGATCATGAACAGGTTCGTACAATTGCATAAAAGCTTTTTCTTTACTGCTTTTCATAGTTAATTTAACCGGTTATGTTAATCCCCTTACTTGGTAAGTGTAACAACTTAAGAAAAAGTTACATTCAGTGTGTTTTTTTTTTCAAATCAGGACATTGAAGATAATCAAACGATTGAATTCATTGATTATAAAAAGAAAAGTTAAATTCTACATATTCTTCCTTAAATTCGCGCTATGTTCGATTTTCCAATAGCATATTTAAATAGTAATAATGAAACTTCACTACTGGCATTTGGCAAGGGAGAGATCATGATTTGTGAATCAAATTATTCAATGCATGAAATTCAATCTTTTGTGGATAAGCACCATGGCCAGTTTATCTTCTCGTGCTTGAGTTATGACTTGAAGAATGAAGTGGAAAAACTCGATTCTAAAAATTTTGATGGCATGAAGTTCCCACAGGCGTTGCTTTGGGTTCCTGATTATATAGTTGAAATTAACAACGAAAAATTTCAATTTATAAAAGGGAAACCGAATGGGGAAAATGAGCGTTTCGTTTCACAATTTATTGCAGTACAAAATAAGACTGAATTCAAACCATTTCCTCACCTCTTGAAACCCAGAACATCTCAAGTGGATTACCTTGCTCATGTCAATCAACTGAAAGAAGAAATTCAGCTTGGAAATATTTATGAGGTCAATTATTGTCAAGAATATTATGCCGAGAACGTAGAGCTAGAAGATTCGCTGAACGCATATTTCAAATTGAATTCAATTACAAAAGCACCTTATTCAGCTTATTTCAATATCGATAATTTTGTATTAATTTGTGGAAGTCCAGAGTGTTTTATTCAGAGAAGGGGCAATAAGCTAAGCTCCTCACCTATTAAAGGAACAAGTAAACGTGGGAAGGATGAAGTTGAAGATGCGTATTTGAAAAACCAATTGTATAATGATCCAAAGGAACGATCAGAAAATGTAATGATAGTCGATTTGGTACGTAACGATTTATCAAAACTGGCACTTAACAATACAGTAAAGGTGGACGAACTATTCGGAATTCACACCTTTGAAACGGTGCATCAAATGATTTCTACGGTATCTTGTGAAGTTCCTGTAAATACAACTTTTTCAGAAATCCTACGTGCTACATTTCCAATGGGCTCGATGACGGGTGCGCCAAAGGTCAGTGCAATGAAGTTGATTGAAAAACACGAAGATTTCAAACGAGGTTTGTATTCTGGAAGTGTTGGATTAATTCAGCCAAATGGTGATTTCGACTTCAATGTTGTCATTCGCTCGATTCAATACAATAAAAAAAATAAATACCTTTCGTGTTCAGTTGGTGGAGCAATAACGATTCAATCCTCTGCCGAAAAAGAATATGAAGAATGCAATGTGAAAGTACAGGGCATTTTGTCTAAAATGAATGCGTGATTTTAAAGAATATATAACCAAAAATTGGACATCCTTTCGTGATAAAGAAATTGTTGTAGCATACAGTGGTGGTTTGGATTCAACCGTTTTACTTCATTTATTACATACGAATAAGTTTAATGTTTCTGCAATTCATGTAAATTACAATCTACGAGGTGATGACTCCAATTTAGATGAAGCATTTATTCGTTCATTCTGCAACGAATTAAATATACCGATCGAAATTCGCTCTATCAATTTAGCTGAACAACTTAAATCAGGTGGGAATTTACAGCAATTGGCGCGCAAATTTCGTTTCGATTGGTTCGAAGAAATAACAGCAAAAAGTAAAAATCGTTTTGTTTTCCTTGCCCACCACTTAGATGATCAAGTAGAAACGTTTTTCTTGAATCTTGCGCGTAAATCGGGAATTATGGGATTAGCGTGTATGCCTTTTGAAAGAAATCAAATCGTTCGTCCACTGCTTGATTTCACGAAGGAAGATCTAAGGGTTTACGCCGTTGAAAATAAATTAACATGGCGAGAAGACATTTCGAATACTTCAAACAAGTACCGAAGAAATTTTCTACGAAACGAAGTTCTACCTTATCTTACGCGTGAAATTCCAGAATTAAATGAAAGTGTGATCACTTTGGTTAAAACATTTCAAAAAAATCAATTGTTATTGGAAAATTCAATTCGGCATTTAACCAATGAAATTATAGAGAAACATTCTGTTGAGTTGGCGAAAATTGATTCTCTTGATGAATTCGAATTGGTTGAACTATTTCGACAATTAGGACAACCGGCTCAACTTGCAGTTGAATTTCAAAACTTAATCAACGCACAAAAAGGAAAACGCCTTGTTTTGATTTCTACTAGAAACCATCCTTTTATTGCCGTTGCTAGAGAAACTGACTCATTTAGTTTTATTCCGCACCAGGAAAAGTCATTAACAACAGATTTAATTATCGAAACTGTTGAATCTCTTCCCGATGTTTTTACAAAGAATGAAATCTATTTGGACCAAGATAAAATCATTGGTGAATTGAAAATTAGACGATGGAAAATTGGCGACCGAATTCACTCCATTGGGATGAATGGTTCACAGCTGATATCTGATATCATTTCAGATTTGAAGATCAACACTCTTGACAAAAAAAATGTTCTAGTTCTGTGTGATGAAAAAACAATTCACTGGTGCGTAGGAATGAAGGTTGGGAGAATTGCAGTAGCCTCACCATCAACAGAAAAAATAATTAAAATCACTGTATCAAAAAGCAGGGGCTAATTCAGATTGGAGCTTTATTTTAAAATCTCAATGATTGGTTTTCCCGTCAATGCACTTGGTTGTTGCAGATATAGCAAATGAACTAGTGTCGCAGCAATGTCGGTAATATCGATCGAACGAAACACCTCTTGTGCGGGAATATTCTTTCCATACCACAGTAATGGAACGTGTGTATCGTAACTAAAAGCTGAGCCGTGACTTGTTCCTTTCCTTGATTTTTCTGTGTCCGTGTGTTTGTCCAAAAACCCTGGCTCCAGAATAAAGATTACATCGCCACTTTCTTTCCAGTGAAAGCCTTTTCGGACCATATCCATCCATTCTCCGTCAGAAGGTGCATGCTGTAAACGTTCTGCCGTAAAAACCTGCTTAACATTCTCCCATTCTTGAATTTCATCGGCAACAAATCGCGCCACCTCTTTTTTATTCAATTTAAGTGAGTCCAATCGCTCATAATTCAAATAAATGTTCAAATTCGTTTCATTAAGAATTATATCCGCACCATATTTAGCTGTTACTTTCGCCCTCAAATCACTCATATTATTGTCTAAAAAGAAATAACCTCCCGGTAATTTATTATCAATAAGATATTGAGGAACTGGAACCACTGCATGATCCGCCGTGATAAATAAGGTATACTCTCCTTTACCTACTTTCTCATTTAAGCTTTTTAATAATTTTTCAATGTCTCTGTCCAATCGAATGTAGGTATCTTCTATTTCAATGGATTGTGGTCCGAAAGCATGCCCAATTGCATCCGGAGATGAATAACTAATACATAAAAAGTCAGTTTGGTTGTCTTTTCCAAGCTTCTCTGCATCCAAAGATGCAATTGCAAAATCAGTTAAATAGGTATCACAAAATGGCGTGTAAGTGAATAAATTCGGAGCCAATCCACCTTCCGACATTTCTAACAAATTATACGGAAAGGTTGGTGTTGTTTTCTTAGGTAAAAGCACTTCATACGGCGTATTATCTGGTCCACTTTCTGTATATGTTGAAATATCAAAATAAGTTGTCCATTCCTTGCCCATGTAGGATGTCATTTGATCTTTATCATTAAAATCATTCACCCATTTAGGAAGTTCATTCATAAAAAAAGTGCTTGAAATGAATTTTCCAGTCATAAAATCGTACCAATATGAACCATTGCTTAAATGACCTCCTGGTAAAATAGCACCACGGTTTTTAATTGACATGGAAATTACCTTTGAATTCGGATAAGTCATTTTTAATTGATCGGTGATTGTGTTGGCTTTTAAATTTCGAGGAGAAAACAAACCATAAGCAGATGTAGAACCAACAGTTTCTACCAATGAATCTTCTACACAATTTATCGATTTACCCGTAGTTCTATCGTGCCAATCATTACCTACAATTCCGTGATTATTTGGCGTTGTTCCAGTGTAAATTGAAGCGTGTCCCGGCCCTGTAAATGTTGGAATATAGTTATAGTTTGTCGTACGACAATTCGTTCCTTTATTCATTAATAGCTTGAATCCTCCCTCACCGAATTTAGCTTGATAACGGTACAAGTATTCATAACACATCTGATCCACAACAATTCCAACAATCAATTTTGGTGATTTTGGCTGTTGCGCAAAAAGAGCCGAAAAAATTAACGTAAACAAAAAGGAAGCAAACAATTTCATAAATACAATTTTAAGTAAAGATAGTTCTTTTGAACACTTGAACTTATATCTGTCTCTTATACACATCTCCGAGCCCACGAGACAGGCAGAAATCTCG
>CAJXRM010000111.1 GCA_913059205.1 uncultured Flavobacteriales bacterium | reverse complement strand
CGGAGATGTGTATAAGAGACAGGAGCTACGTTATAACAATTATCGATACCTCCATTTCCACCAACACCTGCAGATCCAGCTGTTCCAGCTGTTCCACTAGTTATCCAAGGAGGTCCAGCCGATCCACCAGCCGTTTGACTTGCACCACCACCACCTTGTCCAAATGGTGATGTACCTGCTGTACCTGAAGCACATCCACCACTTCCTCCAACGGCATCAGACGTTCCACCTCCCATTCCGCCGCCGCCAGCAGCAATAACAACAGGAACGCCACCTATACTAATTGAAGAAGCTCCTCCTCCACCACATGAAGAATTCGCCGCAGTATTTCCATTAACTCCATTTCCACCGCCATTGTAACCTGCACCTGGACAACCTCCAGAACCACCAACGTTTAAAGTTAAGGTCTGTCCAGGAGTAACATTAATAACACCAGTTACAACTGCTCCATTTCCACCATTGGTTCCACCACCTTCTGCACCAGATACTGTGACAGTAATGCTAGTTACACACGGTGGAACAGTCCAAGTAGTTGGCGCACCAGAATAGGGAGTATTTACAGTTGTTGTTTGAGAAAATATTGAAAATGCTAACATGAAAAAGGTAACACCTAAAATGAATTTCATATTATTTAATAGTAGCTTCATATTTTAAAATTGAATTGTAACAATTTATTAAATCTAAGACGCACAATCAAAATAATCGTTGCTTGTCGAACAAATAATAATTTCGATACAAAATTACACTGAAAAAGACCAATAACAAAAAAAAATCCTATCATATGGTTAATAACCAAAATAATAGGATTTCAATAATCTTAACTTAATGTTAATTTATGAACTTAAATGACTTGCCAGGGTAATACGCTGTTTGACCTAACTCCTCTTCTATTCGTAACAATTGATTGTATTTAGCCATACGATCGCTTCTAGATGCTGAACCAGTTTTAATTTGTCCACAATTTAAAGCTACGGCTAAATCCGCAATCGTATTGTCTTCGGTTTCTCCAGAACGATGACTCATAACCGAAGTATACCCATTGCGAGTTGCCATTTGAACTGCCTCAATCGTTTCTGTTAGCGTTCCAATTTGATTCACTTTTACAAGTATTGAATTGGCGATTCCTTCCGAAATTCCACGAGATAATCTTTTTGTATTTGTTACAAATAAATCATCTCCTACCAACTGAACTTTTGATCCCAAAGCTTTTGTTGCTAATTCCCAACCAAACCAGTCGTCTTCAGCTAATCCATCTTCGATAGAAACGATAGGATACTTTTGACACCAATCAATCCAAAATTCAACCATTTTCTCAGAACTCATTCTTGCACCTGTTGATTCAAAAACATATTCCTTTGCTTTTTCATCATAAAATTCAGATGCTGCTGCGTCCAAGGCTATGTAAACATCCTTTCCAGGCACAAAACCAGCTTTTTCAATTGCTTCCAAAACAACTTGAATAGCTTCCTCATTAGAACCTAAATTTGGTGCAAACCCTCCTTCGTCTCCAACGTTAGTAGACATTCCTTTTGATTTTAGAACATCTTTTAAATGGTGAAAAATTTCTGTCCCCCAACGTAGTCCTTCAGAAAACGAATCCGCTCCAAAAGGCATAACCATAAATTCTTGAATATCAATTTTATTATCCGCATGTGAACCGCCATTTAAAATATTCATCATAGGAACTGGCATAGTTACTGCTCCAACCCCGCCGATGTATTTAAACAGACTTAATCCTGTTTCGTCAGCCGCTGCTTTTGCTACAGCTAATGAGACACCTAATATTGCATTGGCACCCAAGTTGGATTTATTCTCTGTTCCATCCAACTCCAATAATTTATTGTCAATTGCCTTTTGATCACAAACATCAAATCCTTTTAAAGCATTGTCAATTATTGAATTGACATTTGCTACTGCCTTCAGAACACCTTTTCCTAGATATGCCGATTTATCTCCATCACGCAATTCAACGGCTTCATGAACCCCCGTGGATGCTCCAGATGGAACAGCAGCTCTTCCCAAAGCACCAGATGTAGTAATAACATCAACCTCAACCGTTGGGTTACCTCTTGAATCTAAGATTTGTCTAGCGACAATTTTTGCAATAAAACTCATTATTTATGATTTTTCATATTGGTTACAAACTGATCAAACAAATACCTCGAATCGTGTGGACCTGCTGAAGCTTCTGGATGATATTGAACAGAAAACACCGGTTTTCCTTTCAATTCAATTCCTGCTATTGTATCATCGTTCAAATGAACGTGAGTAATTTCGATGTTATCGTTTTGTTGAGCACTTTCCATTGAAATAACAAAACCATGATTTTGAGAAGTTATTTCCCCTTTACCCGTTTTGATGTTCTTAACAGGGTGATTAATCCCACGATGACCGTTAAACATTTTTTCTGTTTTCAATCCTTGAGATAATCCCAATATTTGATGTCCCAAACAAATTCCAAAAACGGGTTTGTTTTGATCTACTATTTTAGTCACCAATTCAATTGAATTTGGCATTGCCGATGGATCTCCAGGTCCATTAGAAAGCATGTACCCATCCGGGTTAAACGAATTCATATCTTCAATTGTTGAATTTAACGGAAACACTTTAACGTGACAGCCTCTTTCAACTAGACATTGAACAATATTTCTTTTTACACCAAAATCAATCAAGGAAACCTTAAAATCTACCTTTTCAGGTTTTACTTCGTAAGCTTCAGATGTAGCAACTTTAGAGGACAATTCCAATCCTTCCATTGAAGGCACAGATTTCAAACTATTTTTTAAAGAATCAACATCGAGATTATCGGATGAAATAATTGCGTTCATTGCACCTTTACTTCTTATATGACGAACTAAGGCACGTGTATCAATATCTGATATTCCAACTTTATTATTCTTAATCATGTAATCATTAAGAGACATATTTCCAGAAGGGCGTGAATATCCGTCAGAAAATTTCTTGACTACTAATCCAGAAATTTTCATCCCATCTGATTCCACTTCATTTTCATGTGTTCCGTAATTACCGATGTGTGCAGTATTCATGACTAATACTTGTCCATAATATGATGGATCCGTAAACACTTCTTGATAACCTGTCATACCAGTATTGAACGCAATCTCACCAGTTGTTGTTCCAACTTTACCGATTGCAACACCTTGAAATAAAGTGCCATCTTCGAGCAATAAAACCGCCGCTTTTTTATCCTCCATTCTGAAAATTTTTTACAAAGTTACTAATCCAATTTTATATTTCTGTCCAAAAATGGATATAAAAAAAGGGCAATGTTTCCATTACCCTTTCATTATTGAAATAATCATTTATTTCTCTTCCGTTTCAGCTTCCTCCGAATCATCAGCTTTCGCTTCTGGTTCTTCTGAAGAATCTTCTTCCACTTTTTTCACTTCCTCAACTGATTCCTCTACTGCCTCAACAGTTTCAACTTCAGTTGCTTCAACAACAGTTTCTTCAGTCGTAACTTCTTCAGTTGATGCTGCTGCTTTCGAAGAACCACCTCTTCTAGAACGACGAGTAGTAGTTTTCGCTTTTTCGTTTGTGTAGATTTCGTTGAAATCAACCAATTCGATCATACACATTTCAGCGTTATCACCTAATCTATATCCTGTACGAATGATACGTGTATATCCACCTGGACGATTAGCAACTTTTGGAGCAATTTCTCTGAACAATTCTGTTACAGCTTCCTTATTCTGAAGGTTACTAAAAACAACTCTTCGTGAATGAGTAGAATCTGTTTTAGATTTTGTAATTAACGGCTCAACAAATCCTCTTAACGCTTTCGCCTTAGCGATAGTTGTGTTAATCGATTTATGTTCAATTAAAGAACATGCCATATTAGTTAACATCGCTTTTCTGTGCGCTGTTTTTCTACCTAAGTGATTGAATTTTTTTCCGTGTCTCATAACTTTAAATTTCGTAAGTAACGGTTAGCTAAATCTTGTATCGCAGAATTTCGCCACCTATTACGCCATTTGTTTTTTAATTAATTACCGATACTAATCTTTGTCTAATTTATATTTAGAAACATTCATTCCAAAAGTAAGACCTTTGTTATCAACTAAATCTTCCAATTCAGTAAGAGATTTCTTACCAAAGTTTCTGAATTTCAACAGGTCGTTCTTATTGTAAGAAACTAAATCTCCTAAAGTTTCAACATCCGCAGCCTTCAAACAATTCAAAGCACGCACAGATAAATCCATGTCTACTAATTTTGTTTTAAGCAATTGACGCATGTGTAATGATGTTTCATCAAACTCTTCAGTTTCAGATTTAACTTCACTATCAAGTGTGATACGCTCATCTGAGAATAACATGAAATGGTGAATTAAAATCTTTGCTGCTTCTTTTAATGCTTCTTTTGGGTGAATTGAACCATCAGTTTTAATATCAAAAATCAATTTTTCGTAATCTGTCTTTTGTTCAACACGGAAGTTCTCAACTGCATACTTTACATTTTTTATTGGTGTAAAGATCGAATCGATAGCGATCGTTCCAAAAGGAGCTCCACTTACGCTGTTTTCTTCTGCTGGAAGGTATCCACGACCTTTTTTGATCGTTAATTCCATTTCCAATTTTACAGAAGGCTCCATGTTGCAAATTACCAAATCAGAATTCAATACTTGAAATGCTGAAGTAAATTTACCCAAATCACCAGCTGTTAGCTGATTCTGACCTGCAATAGAAATTACTACGGTTTCCTCATCTGTCCCTTCAATTTGCTGCTTAAAACGAACTTGTTTCAGGTTTAAGATGATTTCTGTAACATCTTCCACAATACCTTTAATTGCAGAAAATTCGTGGTCTGCACCTTCAATACGAATTGAAGAGATCGCAAATCCTTCCAATGAAGAAAGAAGTATACGTCTTAATGCATTGCCTACTGTAATACCGTATCCTGGTTCTAACGGACGAAATTCGAATTGACCTTCGTGTTCGTCAGATTGGATCATAATAACCTTGTCAGGTTTTTGGAAGTCTAAAATTGCCATTTGTTTTTCTTCTTTTTAATTGTGTATCGGTTGCGCGGTTTAAAAGTTTGAAGAAGTTCAATCAAACCCTTTGGCCAACACCCAATATGATTAATTATTATTTCGAGTAAAGCTCGACGATTAATTGTTCTTTGATATTCTCTGGAATCATTTCACGAGTAGGAACTCCTAAAACTTTACCTTGCATTTGCGAAGGATTCCAATCTAGCCAATCAAAACTATTTGTTCTAGATGCTAAAGAATTAGAAATTGCCTCTAAAGATTTAGATTTTTCTCTAACACTAACAACATCACCAACTTTTAAATGATAAGATGGAATATTTACCAATTCTCCATTTACAGTAATGTGCTTATGCGATACCAACTGACGTGCACCACGACGTGTAGGAGCAACTCCTAAACGAAAAACAGTGTTGTCAAGTCGTGCTTCACATAATTGCAACAAGTTTTCACCTGTAATACCTTTCATTCGAGATGCTCTCTCAAACATGTTTGAGAATTGACGCTCAAGAATACCATATGTATACTTTGCTTTTTGCTTCTCTCCCAATTGGATTGCATATTCTGATTGCTTACCTCTACGTTTGTTAGGACCATGTTGTCCTGGACCGTAAGCTCTTTTTTCCAACGCTTTATCTGGACCAAAGATTGGATCTTTGAAACGACGTGCGATTTTTGATTTTGGACCTGTATATCTTGCCATTTTGTTTTTATTTTGGGGTGATCATGAATTAAGGCTTTCCTTCGATAATCAAACTCCCCTGTGTTAATTTTATATTAAACTCTTCTACGTTTTGGAGGACGACATCCATTGTGTGGCATTGGAGTTACATCAACAATTTCAGTAACTTCAATTCCAGAATTATGGATAGCTCTGATAGCTGACTCACGTCCACCACCTGGCCCTTTTACAAATACACGTACTTTGCGTAATCCGAAGTCATGCGCTTCTTTAGATACATCTTCCGCTGCAACTTGTGCTGCGTAAGGCGTGTTCTTTTTTGAACCTCTAAAGCCCATTTTTCCTGCAGACGACCAAGAAATAACTTGTCCCGCATTGTTTGTCAAAGAAATGATAACATTGTTAAAAGTCGCTTGAATATGCGCTTCTCCCATTGCCTCTACTTTGACATTCTTCTTCTTTTTTTGATTCGACTTTGCCATTTTAATTTAGCTTTTTAAATGTTTATTGCTTTCAGTTGAATTGGACCTGCTTTGGTCCAGTCCCGTTTCCTTTTGTTAAGGGGGTGATTATTACAATTCGCGAAAAGTTTAAGCAACTTTCCCAAACTGAGGACCACCTGTCCACGAAACAAAAAGTAGCAGAACTACTTCTTCTTATTCGCAACTGTTTTTCTTCTACCTTTTCTAGTACGTGAATTGTTTTTCGTACGTTGACCTCTTAAAGGTAATCCAGCTCTGTGGCGAATTCCTCTTTGACATCCGATATCCATCAAACGCTTAATGTTCAATTGAGTCTCAGAACGTAAAGCTCCTTCAACTTTAATTTCATTCATAGCGTTACGAATAGCGCTCAACTGATCATCAGACCAATCTTGTACTTTAATATTCTCATCTATTCCAGCTTCCGCTAAAATTATACTCGCTTTACTTCTTCCAATTCCGTAGATGTAAGTCAATCCGATTACACCTCTTTTGTTTTTTGGTAAATCAATACCTGAAATACGTGCCATAATTATTAATTTTTACCCTTGTCTTTGTTTAAACTTAGGGTTCTTTTTGTTAATTACATAAACGACTCCCTTTCTCTTAACGATCTTACAATCCGCAGAACGCTTTTTTACTGATGCTCTTACTTTCATCTTATTTGTTTTAATCGGCTCTTGATTTATCTCTTAATCTCCAGTACCGAAGTACCTCCACCGAGAGTCGCGAACTCCAGTTCGCATGATCAAAAGCTCCGCTTTTTCTTATTTATATCTAAATGTTATACGTCCTTTTGATAAATCATAAGGAGACATTTCTACTTTAACTTTATCTCCAGGAAGAATTTTTATGTAATACATTCTCATCTTTCCAGAAATATGCGCTGTAATTACATGGCCATTTTCTAATTCAACACGAAACATTGCATTAGATAAGGCTTCGATAATTACGCCGTCTTGTTCAATTGATGCTTGTTTTGCCATGATTAAAATCCTGATAATTCGTTAGAACCTCTTCTACCTTTAATTCGAGTTCCCTCCATTAAACCATCCATTTGACGATTCAATAAATAAGATTCGATTTGTTGTAAAGTATCCAAAACAACTCCAACCATAATTAGCAATGATGTACCTCCAAAGAACATAGCGAATGCATCATTAACTCCAGCAATTTTAGCAATCGCAGGAATAATAGCAATGAACGCTAAAAATACAGACCCTGGGAATGTAATTCTAGACACCAAAGAATCAATATAGCTAGCGGTTTCCTCACCCGGACGAATACCAGGAATAAATCCACCACTTCTTTTTAATTCATCTGCAATTTTACGTGGATTGATCATAATCGCCGTATAAAAATACGTAAACACAATAATCAAAACAGCTAACAACGCATTGTATCCAAATCCATAAATGTCACTAAAGTGTTTCGAAATAAATCCACCTTCTCCACCACCGGTAAAAATCATCATCGGCACAGTCATAATTGCCTGAGCAAAAATGATTGGCATTACACCAGAAGCATTTACTTTAATAGGTAAATAACTTCTTGCACCTTGATCTTCGGCAGCACGAGATCCAACTACACGTTTTGCAGTGTTTAATGGAACTTTTCTCACACCTTGAACAATCAGAACAGTACCAAGTACAACAACCATAAAGGCTACAATCTCCAAGACGATTTTAATTAAGTTTCCAGATTCAACAGCGAATCCAAACTCAGCCATAAAAGCTTCAGGGAGTCGTGCCAAAATACCAACTGTAATTAATAATGAGATACCGTTTCCAATACCTTTGTCTGTGATTCTTTCACCCAACCAAACAGCGAACATCGCACCAGCAACAAGAACTATGATAGATTGTGTCCACCACATTGTTCCGGCTTCAGCAGGCAATGCTCCTTTGTTTGCTACATATAAGGTTAAATAACTTGGTGCCTGCAATGCACAAATGATGATCGTTAAAATACGCGTGTAATTATTAATACGCTTACGTCCCGATTCACCCTCTTGTTGCATTTTTTGAACAGCTGGAACCGCCATTCCCAAAAGTTGCATGATAATCGAAGCACTAATATATGGCATAATTCCTAAGGCCATAATCGAAGCATTCGAAAACCCTCCCCCTGAAAATAGAGATAAAAGTGTTTCTAACATATTCTGATTTCCACTCTCTTGCGCTTCAACCAATGCGGTATAATCCACACCTGGCAAGATGATGAAAGATCCGATACGATAGATTAAGATAAGTCCAAGAGTCAACAAGATTCTTTTTCTTAATTCTTCTACCTGTCTCTTATACACATCTCCGAGCCCACGAGACAGGCAGAAATCTC
>CAJXRM010000110.1 GCA_913059205.1 uncultured Flavobacteriales bacterium | reverse complement strand
CGAGATTTCTGCCTGTCTCGTGGGCTCGGAGATGTGTATAAGAGACAGGAGTGGACGTGAAAGAGATTTGGAATAAAATATCGAAAAATGGAATAACCAACAACCTTGGTTTTACAGAACAAGAATCAAAGCGAATTGTTTTTTTTAACCAGATTTTGTTTTTGGGCTTCATTGCTACGTCACTTCAATCCCTAGTGTCTGGCCCTTTTTAGGTATAAGATCATTTTACTTTCTTTTTGTTTGTGCTGCTTTAATTTCTTGTTTAATCTTGAATTAGATGGTGTGGAAAGTGAAAAAATCACTTCAGCTCTTCACGAAATAAAAAGTCGTGTAAGCTCAATGTCTTTGGTACACCAAAAAATGTATCAAACTTCCAACTTCAAGGAAATCAAATTAGTAGATTATACAGAACAAATTATCGAAAACTTAGGAGAACTATATGGAAAAAAGCAGATTGTGCATGAATTAGAAATATCCCATGTTCACAGTTTAAGCATGGATGAAGCAATACCGGTAGGATTAATTCTCAATGAGATTGTATCAAACTATTTCAAACACGGTTGTAAAGACGAGAACAGCAGATTTAAACTTTCAGTTTCATCCGACAATAACAGAATTGACATCATTTATTCAGACAATGGTCCTGGATTTATAAAAGAAATAGACCCTACCAAATTAAGTTCCTTAGGTTTACAGTTAATTTCAAATTTAGCAGAGCAATTGGATGGCTCTTGCAATTTTGAAACTGAAAACGGAGCAGTATATAAGATCTCGTTTCCGCTAAAAGTGAAAGTTGATTAACTCATCTTTATTATCTCAACCAATCGCCTAATTTCACTCGTTTGATTAAATGAGTGAATACAAATTCTTAACCGTTCATGACCAGACGGTACGGTTGGAGAAAAAATTGGCTTCACAGCTAATCTGTTTTTCAGTAATTCTTCAGACGATTGCTTTATTTTTTCGATTTCACCCTTTTGTACTATTTGGATTGGAGATTTCACATCTGAGAATAATTCTTCGGAAGTAAAAAATGATCGAAAAAAGTTGATGTTTTCCTCTAAATTAATTCTTCGGTCTTTGATATCCGGATATGCGACAATCAGCGCTGCACGAATATATGATGAAGGAGGCAACGCAGTTGTGTAAATAAAAGACCTGGAAAAATTAATTACAAATTCAATTAATTCCTCTGAACCTAAAATTAATCCACCATGCGAGCCGAATGCCTTACCAAATGTTATCAGTCGAGCAAAAACATTTTTTTCGAGGTTTAGTTCATTTACACGCCCTTTTCCTTTATCTCCAAAAACTCCTGTCGAATGTGCCTCATCTACTATTAAAAAAGCTCCCAAACGATTTGAAATTTCCGCTATTTCAGAAAGAGGTGCTAAATCACCATCCATCGAATAAAGCGCTTCGACAGCCACATAAACAGTTCCTTTGGATTGCTTAATTTTATGTTCAAGGTCAATCGCGTCATTGTGTTTAAATGAAAGACCTGTTGCAAACCCCAAACGTATTCCATCTCTTACACTAGCGTGAATCAATTCGTCGTATACTATTGTATCTCCGCGTTGCGGAATTGCGCTAAAAAATCCAAGATTTGCGTCATAACCTGAATTAAACATCAACGCTGATTCTGAATCAAAAAATGCTGCTAAATCTCGCTCTGCTTCTAATGTTGACTTTTGAGTTCCAGAAATTAATCTAGACCCAGTTCCTCCAGAATAGGTTTCTTCCATTGGTATTTCAACTCTTGAAAGACCTAAGTAATCGTTCGAAAAAAAATCAACACAGTCATTGAATGAAGAAAGGGACCTTAAAGTCCCTTCCTTTTTGCGCTTGGCAATTTTATTTTTTAATTTTTGATCCATTATAGTGAATCAACCACTTTTACTTTACGTGGTTGAAAGGATTCATCTTTAATTTTTTCACGAGCAATTGCCAATTCTTCAGCTCTTACAGCTTCTTTTGCTTTTCGTGCCTCGATGATTGGGTCTGGTTGAGAAACTGGTTTTTCACCATCTGCAAAAGACTGCTTTGGCACTAAACCTAAGATCTCGAACATCGCTTTATCCTCGTTGAATTCGGGATTTGGCGTAGTTAACAATTTATCTCCCGCGAAAATTGAACTAGCTCCTGCCATAAAACAAAGTGCTTGCCCTTCCATATTCATTTTTGTTCTACCAGCCGACAACCGAACAACTGATTTAGGAAAAGCTATTCGTGTTGTTGCAACCATTCGAATCATTTCCCATTGCTCAATAGGTTTTTGTTCTGCCATTGGAGTTCCTTCAACAGCAACTAACGCATTGATCGGAATAGACTCTGGAGGTGTTTCCATTTGCATGTAACTCATCAACAATCCTATTCTATCTTCAACAGCCTCTCCCATTCCTATAATTCCTCCAGAACAAACTGAAATTCCAGCTTTACGCGCATTGTCAATTGTATTCAAACGATCTTCGTACTCTCGTGTAGAAATTACATCATCGTAATAATCAGCAGAAGTATCTAGGTTGTGATTATAAGCAAATAAACCAGCATTTTTAAGTCGTTTCGCCTGGTCTTCATTCATCATTCCCAACGTACAGCAAACTTCCATGTCCAAATCGTTTACCGCCTGAACCATTTCAATTACATTGTCAAAATCCTTATTATCTCTCACTTCTCTCCAAGCGGCTCCCATGCACAAGCGAGATGAACCATTTAATTTTGCGTTTTTTGCTTGTTCGATAACAGATTCAACCGACATTAACTTATGGGCTTCAACATCTGTGTGATAACGTGCTGCTTGAGGACAATAACCACAATCTTCTGGACAACCACCTGTTTTTATGCTTAACAAAGAAGACATTTGAACTTCTCTTGGATCGTGATACATTCTATGCACTGTTGCTGCCTCAAAAACCAATTCCAACAATGGTTTATTGTACAATTCTAAAAGTGCTTCTTTGGTGGTGTATTTTTGTGTTGTACTCATGAAATCTACGTTTGATTACAAATATAAGTATATCTCTTGAAGTAAGAAATAGAAAGACGAACTACTTATTCAACAAACAAGCAGCATAGGCTTTAATTGCCTTCGTTTCACCAAAGGAATCCACTTTTTCGTGGGTCGTTGCTTTAATCGAAACAGCATCTTCTTCTATTTTTAAAAGTGAAGCAATTGTACGTTGCATCGCTGGAATATGTGGACTTAACTTTGGAGATTCTAATATTACGGTTGAATCAATATTGACTACATGAAATCCTTTTGTCTCAATTAACTGAACGACTTCTTGCAATAAAATTTTACTATCAATCCCTTTGTATTTTGGATCTTTGTCTGAAAAATGAGTGCCAATATCTCTTAAATTTGCAGCTCCTAACAAAGCATCACAAATCGCGTGTAAAAGTACATCGGCATCAGAATGTCCTACAGCTCCATGTTCAGATTTGATTTGAATTCCCCCAATAAAAAGCGGGATATTTTTCTCTAGTCGATGAACATCTATGCCGTATCCTATTCTAAGATTCATTTCATTCGTCTGTACTTGGAGTGCTTTCACCTCCCATTGGTCCAAGAGTAATTCTCAAAGTAAAACGCAAAGTATTTGCTAAGGGATTATTTCTTTTTAATGCAGCCAAGTAAGAAACATCAATTCCAAAACGATTGTACTTAAATCCAACACCAAAATTGAAATATTGACGTGCACCTTTATTTTTGTTTTCATAGAAATAACCTGCTCGTACAGCTAAAATATTGTTGTACCAATATTCCAATCCAGCACCGATGTTAATTTCTGATAACTCTTCTAAAAACTTCGAATTCTTTACAACTTCGTAAGAACCATCTGCATTTTGAACAGCATCACCATTATCATCCAACACCAATGTTCCAGGTGCATCATAAAACGATTGAATCATCCCAGCAATGACCCCGACGTCATTTGTCTTTCCTGACATAATCTCACCGTTATCATCATAGATTGCTGGTGTTGGAACCAATAATTTTTGAATATCCAAGGACATAGTTAATGAATTGAACTTATCAAAGCGAGCATTAAATGAGTTTCCAAATTTTAGATTCATTGGCAAAAAGTCTCCAGGTGCGTTTGATCCAACATCTGAATACTTGATTTTGTTTCCAATATTATTTATTGTTGTTGCAAACGTATACGTTCCTCTTAATCCGCCAATTTTAGCATCATCATTAAAAAATGTGAAGGAAATGTCAGCTGCACCTGCAATTCCTGGCTTGGTATTCACACCAGCAACAGTAAGACCACCAGTTAAATTTGAATAAGCAAACTTCCCATTCAATCCTACACTTGTTCTTTGAGATGTTTTAAACGCATATCCAGCCGTAATTTCAAACTCACTCGGTTTATCATCTCGAATTACATTACCTGTTTCATCAGTGAAGGTAATTTCACCAAGGCTAAAATAACGCAAAGCTCCACCAACTGAATGACGATCGTTTACTTTGTAATATCCAGACAAATACGACAAATGAATATCATTCGTCAATTGACGTAACCAAGGAGTATATGAAACAGCTAGCTCTGCTTTTTCTTTGGCAAAACTTAATCCTGAAGTATTCCAATACAATGAACTCGCATCCGCACTTAAGGCAGTTCCAGCATCACCCATTCCCCCTGCTCTTGAGTCTGGAGTAATTGACATAAAAGGTACGGCGGTTGTGATCGTATTCAACTGAAGTTGGTCATCCGTTACTCCACTTCCTGAAGTTGGCTGTGCAAAAGTTGTAAAGCCAATCAGCAATAATAGCGTGCTTAAAGCAAATTTTATCATTTTCGTCTAATTATGAACTTGCAAATATACGGTTTTGAAGTTCCTTTATTGTGTTTACTATTTTAAAATCACTAATTTTTCCAATTTTTCAGCTTGCTCTCCATCTGGAGTCCTAACCTTAAGACGATAAATATAAACACCTTTAGCTAATTGATCACCAAAATCATCGCGCCCATTCCATTGAATTCCTTCGGAACGATAGCCAACTGTCAATACTGGCTGATTAATCGTTTTAACTAATTTACCCGAAACAGTCAAAATTTGAATTTGCGCTTCCAAACTTGTACAGAATTGATTGTGCTCAAAGAAAAATTCAGTTGAAGTTGTAAAAGGATTTGGGTAATTTAACACATGCTCCAAACTCAACTCTTGTTTTTCACGCACTTCAAATTCAATTGTTTTTTCAGAAGAATTGTTATTGACATCCCATATTTTAACTGTTAAAGTATGCGTTCCAGGCTCAATTGTCGTGAAATTATATTTAATCTCTCCGGATTGATACGAATCTAAATCAGAAGTAAAATAATCGTTTAGAATAAATGGTTTAGAAGTCTCCCCGTCTAATATTGCGGTTAAATCATGTCCAATTCCATTACCAACAGCATTAATTCCGTTCTCATCAAATATTTTCACAATTAACTGAGGAGTTTCATCAGTGATTCCACCATTAACGAAGCTTTCATCATTTAAATAAATATCCATATCAGGACCATTATCGTCGTTAATTCCATTTGGATCAACACCTCCGACATATACACGGGTATCACTTCCTATGGCATCATAACTTCCGTTTTCTGCATAATAACTTATCTTTCCTAGGTCAAAGGAGTAATTGATATCCTTTGGAACAATAAACGTGAATTCAAAATTACCATTGGTAACACTTGCCTTTCCTTTATACAATTTATTCGTTTGTAAGTCGAATGTTCTTACAGGTGATGAAGCATCATTTCCAAGTGTTTGCTGTTGTTTTGGCTTATCATAAACTGAAGGATAAAGGAAACCATTAAATCCAGTAAGATTATTTCCGTCAAAATCTTCTAAATGTCCTTTGATTGTTACTTTACTCAATGCTCGAATCGTGTCCATTTGGATTGACGGTGCTAGTCCATTGATACTATCTGTAACTACATTCATTCGCGGTAATGCAATTTTTAAATGAGGATCTCCTATTAAGGTAAAACTACGTTTATTATTACTCCCGGGAACTCCATTTTTTGATACTCGAATGATTTCCCCAAAGGTCCTAGGCTCATGATTAGCTTCTCTTTCGAATACATTGCGATAAAAGGATTTTCCCATATTTGTGTTTACCCCAAAATAAACTGCTCTTGTTGTTGTCATTAACGCTATTGCTCCACCATACGGATTTAATGAAGCCCATTCTCCAGCAGAGACTCGATCCGGATCATCAAACCTAGTGAATTCACAAGTTGCTGAAACAATCAATGCCATTTTATCAATGTTCTTCCAATCCTGAATTTGAGGGACGGTTATTACCCGCTCTTCTGCTAGTCCAACTTCACCTCCGTGTCCTACATAATTTACAACCAATGCACCACGTTCTATGCGATCGTTGATTGCATCTACAACATCGGGATATCTTTGACCTCCAGCCGTCGCTACTTGCTTATAAGCATCCAAATAAATTTTATCACTGTTCATTTCTGGATAATTCGCGGTTACAGAATCATATTGTGGCTCAACATCATTATCGAGAAAATAAGCCCCTTCTTCATCATCAGCAATTTGTACATAGCGTGTTCGCCAATCTCCAAAAGTAGAAGAGCCATCATCAGAGCTACAGTTCGTATTTGCCGATGAATAAAGCGCAGAACCATTTTTCATGTAGTGCTCAACTTTGTCGACTTGCTGACGTGCCATTTCATTATCAGAAATCAACAGTCGTCCAACACCAATATCAATATCATCAATTGTACTAATAGATTCGCTGTCGTCTAGCATTCCAAAATAATCATCTGTAACCATTGCTTCAATATAATTTTCAGAAGTCAACATCTGATACGTTAGAATGAAATTATTATTACTTGGCACACGGTTTTTAGGATCATATGTTCCATCACCAAAAAGTAGAAGACTCTGTGGTCGAGTTTCAGGAGTCATTGCACCTCTATCGTAAAACATTTTTGCAAACATTCGAATTGCGGTTGGATCAAGCATTCCCGAACTAAATTCGTTAAACACTTGCTCAGAAGTAACCACATGAACTGTTTCACCCAAAGCTCTGTGCAAATTGGCCAATCGATCTGCTTGAGTATAAAAATTTTTATGTGTCACAATCAAATAATCTGCTTGTGGCAGCTCGTGCAAATTCTGATTGGCAACACTTCCAATCCTAGTGGGTTCATAAAAATTAACACCATCAGAAGCTACAAACTCCCTCAATTCATCAGTTGGAAGTCGAAATATGAAATTTGAACCTGAAAATGTCCCGTTCACAGCAAATGGCTGATGCCTATCAGTTATTTCCCAAACAAATCCTTGTGAAGTTGGTAAATTCTGTACTGTAAATTCGGCAATATTTCCTGCTCCAATAGAGTTTAAATCCCGGAAATTAATTTGTGTTCCTATAAACGTCAGTTGACGACGAGTATTTAGTAAAATTCTATCCAAGTATGTCAATGTACTCGGAACATCTCTATTAACTGTAATTTGTACGGGTAAATTCGAAGGAGGATTATTTAATGTCATGTTCATTACCTGTCTGGCATAATCAGATGCAACTGGCAATGTTGAAGAACCTATTGTAGTACCATTTACACTGTAGGAATGTGATGTACCACTTGACGTATTGGCGCTTGAGGCAATAGAAACTTCAAAGAGTGCTGGAGTTGTTCCATCAATATTAGGCACATTCATATTAATTACACGTTGTAATTCAGTGTCAAATAATTCACCATACCAACGCTGACCGCCACTCAATAAATTCACAGCATCAATTTCGTGTACATCATAATACGAATAACTAGAAACGTTATGCGTTTGTGGAGAAAGTGTACTTGAAAGTGGTAAAACTCTAAGTGGTAAAATGCTCGAATTAATATTGATGAAATAACACGAAACATCAGAATATGGGTTTCGATCTTGATTAAATGTTGTATCACTACTTTGTGACCAACGATGAGGACCCCATGCATAAAACAAAATGTAATCTCCATTGTCAAAGGATCCATCAGCATCACCTTGGATGAAAATTGAATTGTTTACTAAATCATCACTTCTAGGAACCGAATTTAATTCAGGGAGCCTGCCATCACCATTTCCATATACGTGAATGTGATCAGGGTTCAACGACTCAACATCAATTCCACAACTTTCTAAAAATGACTTATCGATTTTGTGAATCCCGTCATTTTTAACAGATATTTTATACCAATTTCCAGAGCCTGATCTTAAAACAGAATTGGCAGCAAATGACTTTTGCTGGTATTGAATAGCATTTGTTACATTTGACTGAATAATTTTAACCGCTGTAATTCGTTTTATAACACCATTTTGTCTTACAAAAGGAAACAAGTTCAAAACAATACCTTTTTTAAAACCGTCTGAAACTACTTTCAATTCATATTGCTCAGATTCAACAGCAATAAATTGATTTTTCAAGTAATTTACATCTCTAGTTGTTGCATCAATTGTAGAAACGATTTCCAGGGATAAATCTGCCCTAAAATTGCTTCCAACTTCTTTACGATAGAAGAAATTAGGTTTATTTCCATCCAAAACTTGATTTTTAATCGAAGGAATGATAAAAGTTTTATTGTCAAAAGTAAGTGTTTTTGACTCGGCCCACTCAATCTCCAAAACCTCCTCAATTTGAGAAAAGCCAGTATTTACCTGTCTCTTATACACATCTCCGAGCCCACGAGACAGGCAGAAATCTC
>CAJXRM010000109.1 GCA_913059205.1 uncultured Flavobacteriales bacterium | reverse complement strand
CTCGTGGGCTCGGAGATGTGTATAAGAGACAGGCAAAGAACACAGCCGAAATAAAGGATATTGAAACTGGAAATTTAATATCAAGAAAATCACTGGAAGCATTTTCAAATGAACGACTTATTGTAGCTGATTTTATTATTGCCGAAAAATTTCTTTTAGAAATTGTAAATGAACTACTAAATCACAAAAATAAATCACTGAAAATTGTGCTACAAATTAATGATTCTGAAATAAAAGAAATTTGTAATACTGAAAAGGTAATTTATCAAGATTTAATGTGTCAAATTGGAGCTACTAATTATTGGTTGATTGAGCATCAAAAAGAAATCAACGATGAACAAATTTTGAATATTATAAAATAAATCCGCTCCGCTTGATTTGTACTGCGAAACCATACTTCTTATCACACCAACTTCACCGTAATATCTTCTATCACAATAACATCTCCTGGAACTAGTTTTGCGCGTTTCCGGGTTTCCAACTCGCCGTTTCTAAATACAACTTCGTCATCCACGATCATTTTTGCGTGACCTCCAGTTTGAGCTATTCCAGTTGCTTTAAGCAATTGTAAAAGTTCAATGTATTCTCCTTCTATTTTAAACTCCTCCGTCATCTTTATATTGCTTAAATAGTTTTTCTGCAGCCTGAAAAGAAGTCAACTTGCCATCAACTACTTCCTTTTCCAATTCCTTTAACGCTTGAGTATGCACTTCAGATGCAAAGAAATCGTTCAATATTAATTCTTTCAAGGTTTCTTTCAACCACTTTTTGTCTTGTGTTTTTCGTGTTAAATCGAAGTGTCCGTTTTCTTTGACTTTCGCTTCAAATTCCGTTACTACACGAAAGACTTTATCAATATTTGTATTATCATATGCACTGCATGTGAACACCTGTGGAATCCAGTTATTCGCGTTTGGTGGAAATAAATGCAATGCATTTCGATACTCCTGTGCTGCTTGATTCGCTTTTCGAACGTTGTCTCCATCCGTTTTAGTGATCACTAGCGCATCTGCCATTTCCATGATTCCTTTCTTTATTCCCTGCAATTCATCTCCCGCGCCAGAAAGCATGAGTAGCAAAAAGAAATCGACCATCGACTTTACAACAGTTTCAGATTGTCCAACTCCAACTGTTTCTATCAGAATAACATCAAATCCTGCTGCCTCGCATAGAATAATGCTTTCACGCGTTTTTTGCGCTACACCTCCAAGAGTATCTCCGGCTGGTGAAGGTCGAATAAACACTTCGTCCATTGCAGAAAGCTCATTCATGCGCGTTTTATCGCCTAAAATACTTCCGTGAGAAACAGAACTCGAAGGATCAACAGCCAAAACAGCTACTTTCTTCCCCTGTTGCACTAAGACCTTTCCAAATGATTCAATAAATGTGCTCTTTCCTACTCCAGGAACACCGGTAATTCCAATTCGTATCGACTTTCCGCTTCTGGACAAACACATTTGCAGCAATTCATTCGCTGCCTTCCGGTGATCGGTATTCTGACTTTCAACTAAGGTAATTGAGGCACTTAAAGCTGTTCTGCTATTGTTCGAAATTCCTTCAAACAGGTCTGTTGGACTTAAGCTTTCGCGAAAATCACGTTTCTTTTTTAACCAATCTTCTACCTTATTTTTTTTCATCCGTTACGAATACATTGCTAAGATACTCCATTAGTCGAAAAATCATGCAATCTTAACACACTTCTTCATCTCAAGCAAAAATTCTCCTTAACTTTGTAGCATGAAAAAAATCGGGATCATCGGTGCTGGACTTTCAAGTCTTTATGCTGCTTGTTACTTAGCAAAAAAGGGCTACGAAGTAGATGTGTTCGATAAAAATAAAATGGCCGGTGGCCGATCACAAACGTATAAAGATCAAGGATATACGTTCGACATGGGACCTTCTTGGTATTGGATGCCCGATGTTATAGACCGATTATTTTCTGAATTGGACGAAAATCGAAGTGATTACTTCGCTTTAAAGCGATTGGACCCAGCTTACAAAGTGTTTTGGAAAAACAATGAAACAACTTCTATTCCAGCAGGTAAAGGTGAATTACATGATTTATTTGATTCCTTTGAAGCCAAAGGAGGACAAAAATTAAATGAGTTTCTTAAAGTCGCTAAAGTGAAGTACGATACTTCAATGCATTCGTTTATTGAGATTCCAGGAAAAAAAATTGGTGAACTTATTAAATTCGACATTCTGAAAGGTGCATTTAAACTCGATATGTTTAAATCCGTTGAGAAAGATGTTTCCAATCGTTTTACTTCTGACAAAGCACGAAATATTTTAAATTTTCCTGTCTTATTTTTAGGTGAACGTGCTTCCAAGATACCTGCGTTATATACTTTAATGAACTACGCTGATCTAGAATTAGGAACATGGTATCCAGAAGGTGGAATGAATGCAATCGCCAACGCATTGGAACAAATTGGAAAGAAATATGGTGTGAATTATCATTACGCATCGAATGTTACCGAGATAATTGTTGAAAACAAAAAAGCGAAAGGTTTAAAAGTCAAAAACGAAGTTTTTTGTTTTGATGGAATTATAGCTGGAGCAGATTACAATCATGTCGAACAAAAGTTACTGCCGAAAGAATATCGACGTTACGATGAAAATTATTGGGACAAAAGGAAATTAGCTCCTAGCTCAATATTGTTTTATGTTGGATTATCTGAAAAAATTGATGGACTCGAACACCATAATCTTTTCTTCGATGAAAGTTTGGAACAACATGGAAAAGAAATTTACGAAACACCAAAATGGCCGAGTAAACCATTGTTTTATGTCTGTGCAGCATCCAAAACTGATGAAGACATTTCGCCAAAAGGTCATGAAAACCTAATGATTTTAATACCAGTCGCTCCAGATTTAGAAGATTCGAAAGAAAATCAAGACAAATACTTCGATTTAATCGTTTCTCGTATGGAAAAACAGTTGAAAAGGGAAATAAAATCGTTAATTAATTATAAAAAAGCGTTTAGCGTAAACGACTTTAAATCAACCTATAACGCATACAAGGGCAATGCTTATGGCCTTGCGAACACACTAAAGCAAACAGCACATTTAAAACCAAAACTAACATCCAAACTAAAAAACCTTTACTTTTGTGGACAGCTAACTGTTCCTGGACCTGGAATTCCTCCAACACTAATTTCAGGAAAAATAGCTGCAAAACAATTAATAAAACAGAATTGAAATCTATTTTTGATACATATTGTTACCACGCTTCAAAGCACGTTACAAAGACGTACAGTACGTCTTTCTATTCAGGTGTCAGTAAGTTGGATAAAAAAATCAGAAATGATGTACACGCCATTTATGGAATGGTTCGTTTTGCAGATGAAATTGTAGATTCTTTTCATGGTTTTGATAAAGAAACTCTTTTAAGCGAGTTTAAGGCGGCAACGTTCCAAGCAATTGAAAGAGGAATATCATTGAATCCTATTTTAAACTCCTTCCAAACTACTGTAAACAAGTACGGTATTGACTTTGATTTAATTAATCAGTTTTTCCACAGTATGGAAATGGATTTAAATCCTGTCAATTATACACAAGAAAAATACGATGAATACATTTTTGGTTCTGCCGAAGCAGTTGGATTAATGTGTTTGAAAATTTTTGTGTACGGAAATACAAATGAATACGAGAAGTTAAAACCATATGCAATGCGATTAGGA
Source organism: uncultured Flavobacteriales bacterium (assembly GCA_913059205.1). GTDB lineage: Bacteria > Bacteroidota > Bacteroidia > Flavobacteriales_D > Crocinitomicaceae > UBA4466. The sequence goes on along the minus strand of CAJXRM010000109.1, from coordinate 5,052 downwards.
GCGGCTTTTCAGAAAATTAATTTTCTACGAGACATTAAAGACGATTCTCAAGTTTTAGGTCGTTTGTACTTCCCCAATGTGGACACAAACAATATGACTTTGGAAAATAAATTGGCGATAGAAGCTGAAATTAAAAAAGACTTTGAAGAAGCATACAAAGGAATTGGGATGCTTCCAAAATCATCTCGATTTGGTGTTTATATGAGCTACAGATATTATTCTTCACTTTTAAAACACATCGAAAAGCAAACGTTAGCAGATTTGATGAATGAGCGTTTTTCTATTCCTACTAGTCTAAAAAGTCTTTTGTACGCAAAATCGGTTATTCGTCACTCTATCAATCGACTTTAAATTCTTAACTTCGTTGAGATGGTATTTTTAATTGGATTTATAGGCGGTTTTATCGCAATGGAGTTTGTTGCCTGGATGGCGCACAAATACCTAATGCATGGGATTTTATGGAACATTCACCGAGATCATCATCAACCAACTGGTCATAAGTTTCAACGCAACGATTTATTTTTTCTGATTTTTGCCATTCCTTCATGGCTGTGTATAATGCTTGGGTTTATTTATTGGAAGCCACTTTCTATTGGACTTGGATTTGGATTTACTTTATACGGAATTATTTATTTTCTTTTTCACGAAGTTGTTGTTCACCGAAGATACAATTGGTTAGATAATGTGAAAGGGAAATACATTGACTCGCTTAAAGCTGCGCATCGAGGTCATCATGAAAAAGTTGAGAAAGAAGGTGGAACTAGTTTCGGACTTCTTGTTTTTCCAAAGAAATTCTGGAAGAAATGAAGTCGCTTTATTTAATTATTGACTTAGCTACTTTATGCTGTCCACTTTTTTTAAGTTTTGATAAGAATGTGAACTATATCAAATCATGGAAAAGCTCAATATTGGCAGCATTGATAATTTCAATTCCCTTCATCATCTGGGATGTAATATTCACTCAACACGGTTTTTGGGGGTTCAATCACGATTATATTACCGGAATTTACATTTTTAATTTACCGATTGAAGAAATTCTATTTTTCATCATTGTACCCTTTGCTTGCACATTTATTTATGAATGTTGCAAAACTTTCATGAAGTCGTATCAATTCACAAAATTCAATCGTGTATTCACTTTTCTAATTCCAATTTACGCACTGACATTAACATTTTTAGATGACGTGGGTTATTATACACTTTTATCGATTGTTTCATCGAGCATAGTTTTATTTTGGATGATGAAAAATCCACAATACCGCTACATTCCTATTGCTTTCGTCTTTGTTCTAATTCCTTTTTTCATTGTAAACGGTATTCTAACTGGAGGCTTTACAGAATCACCTGTAGTCTGGTACAGTGAAGTTCAAAAAGTAGATTACCGAATTTTTACGATTCCAATGGAAGATATCTTGTATAACTTTGCTTTAATCGTTTCAAATATATTGGTCTTTGAATTCATTAAAAAGCGTTTGGCTAAATGAAGCGAATAGGATTAATGTCAGACACACACGGCTTTGTTGATCCAAAAGTTTATGAATACTTCAAAGATGTTGATGAAATTTGGCATGCTGGCGATATAGGAACGATTGATGTCGTAGACGAATTAAAAAAATTCAAACCATTTCGTGGCGTTTATGGTAATATTGATGGCGCTGAAATCCGAAGTGAACTCAAAGAAGTGGTTCGTTTTAACTGTGAAGATGTTGATGTTTTAATCACACACATAGCTGGGAAACCAGGTAAATATTATCCAAAAGCAAAAGAATTATTGGACGAAAAACCGCCCAAATTATTTATTTGTGGGCACTCTCATATCTTATTGGTTCAAATGGATCCAAATTACAACATGCTTTGGATGAATCCAGGAGCTTGTGGGTTTAAAGGATTTCATTCCGTGAAAACGTTGCTTCGGTTTTCAATCTCCAAGGACAAAATTCACGATTTAGAAGTGATCGAAATAGGAAAACGAGTTTGATATAAAATTTTTATTTAATTTTTGCGTTAATGACACCAATGAAAGCAAAACTTCTAGGAATATTTATTTTACTGAGCACTTTCGTACAGTCGCAAACTGGTGGTAATACCTCGTTTCAGTTACTTGGCTTACATTTTAACGCACGATCGGCTGGATTAGGAGGAAACTTTATTTCCGTTAAAGATAAAGATGTAAATATGGGAGTTGCAAATGCTTCTTTATTGAACGCTAAAATGAATCAAGATATAAGTTTTAGCTCTTCGTTGCTTTCTGGTGGTATTAACTATGGAACTTTAGCCTACGGATATAAATTAAAAGACATCGCCGTTATGTCTTCGTACATACAATATATAGCCTACGGAAAAATGGATCGTAGAGCAATTAACGGAGAAAAAGAAGGCACCTTTAGCCCTTTCGAAATGATTGCTGGAAGCTCTATTGGACGCGAGTTAAATCCACGTCTTTCCATTGGAGCAAATTTAAATTTTCTGTATTCACAATTAGAAACCTATAATTCAGTTGGGGCTTCAGTTAATTTTTCCGGTACTTTTCACCATGAAGAGAAAGGAGTTTTAGTAACTGTTTTAGCAAAAAACATAGGCTATCAATTTAAATCATACACGAATAATAAATCCCGCAAGCCATTACCAATAGACGTTCAATTGGCTACATCATACAAATTGCCGCACGCCCCATTTCGAATCTCCGTATTGGTGCATCATTTGAATAAGTGGGATTTAACCTATAACGATCCGAATCTAGAACCAACGGTTGATCCATTAACAGGAGATATTATTTTGGTTGAACGAGCAAGTTGGTTCGAAAAGCTAGCGCGACATTTCACATTTCAACTAGAAACCTTAATAGGAAAGCATTTTGATTTACGTGTTGGCTTCGATTATCAAAGAAGAAAAGAGTTAGCTTTAGCCGAACGACCAGGAATTGCAGGCTTATCATTTGGCGCAGGTTTAAAAATGCGAAAATTTAGTTTGGATTACGGCTTTGTGCTATATTCCCGTGCTGGATTCAATAATATGATAACTTTTTCCACAAATTTATCTACTTGGAAAAAGTAACTCAAAACCGATTTAGTTAAGGGTTTTTATTCATCACTGATTATTAACAATTAAAATGTGAATTACTTTTTTGAAACCATTTGAAAAAAAGTCCGTACAATTGCACAAACCAAAAAATTATTTGTTTTATGAAAAAGTCAATTTTAGCGGTAGCGGTTGTTTTAGGAGCAACTTCATTATTCGCACAAAAATTAGAATCAAAAAATGGAGAAGCTTATTTACCAGCTGCTGGTGATTGGGCTCTAGGAATCGATGCTACACCATTCTTGAACTACTTCGGTAACTTAATCGGTGGAGGTCAAAATGCTAATAATGCACCAACTTGGAACTACTTAACTACTAACCAAACTATTACTGGTAAGTATTTCGTAGAAGATGACATGGCTTACCGTGGATCTTTACGTTTAGGTTTCGGATCTAACTCATCTAAAGTAATGACAGGTGATAGAGCTTCTACAACTGTAGTTGATTATCCAAACTTACCAGATATGGTAGAAAACAAAATGAAATCAAGTTCAATGAACGTTGGTATTGCATTTGGTATGGAGAAAAGAAGAGGTTTTGGACGTCTTCAAGGTTACTATGGTGCTGAATTAGGATTCAACATCATGTCAAACTCTACTAAATATGAGTACGGTAACGAAATTACATTATCAACTGCTGCTGTTCCAGTTGCACCTACAGCTGCTGATGATTTCGGTGGAAACGTTTATGCTGATCCAACTTACGGATTTAACTCACGTGAACTTGAAAACAAAAGCGGAATGGGATTCGGAATTGGTCTTAGAGCATTCATCGGAGCTGAGTACTTCGTAATGCCACGTTTATCAGTTGGTGGTGAATTTGGATGGGGTCTTGCTTTCATGAGCCAAGGTGCTTCTTCTATCACAACTGAGATGGTTGGTACTAACTCTGGTGGTGGTGAGTCTATCGAGCAAATCACAAGAGAAGGTAACAAATCTTCTTCTTTTGGAGTTGATACTGATACTAACACTTCTATGTTCGGACCAGCTGGTTCATTAAGAATGGTTTTCCATTTCTAAGAAGTTGAAATAAAATTAAAAGGGCATCTTCGGATGTCCTTTTTTTTTGCTCTAACTTTCCTATTTTTACACTATGTTAAAAGATAAATTGGTCATCGCCATTGACGGGCATTCTTCTTGTGGCAAAAGCACACTCGCTAAAGCAATCGCTAGAAAGCTAGATTATGTTTTCATTGATAGCGGAGCAATGTACCGTGCTGTCACCTATTACGCCTTGAAAAACAAGATGATAGTGAATGATTTAATTCAAATTGAAAAGATAATTAAATCGCTTCCCAAAATTGATTTAGAATTTAAATTAAATCGAATTACGAAAACACCTGAGATATTCTTAAATGGTAAAAATATAGCAGATGATATTCGAAAACCGGAAATAGCCAACTTTGTTTCTCAAGTTGCTGAAATCAAAGAGGTTCGTCAAAAGTTAGTAAGTGAACAGCAAAAAATGGGTACGAACGGTGGTATCGTTATGGATGGTAGAGATATTGGATCTGTCGTTTTTCCAAATGCTGATTTAAAGTTTTTCGTAACTGCAGATATTGAAACAAGAACAACTAGAAGATTTGAAGAACTCCAGGCAAAAGGAGTTAAAATATCCATTCAAGAAGTACAAGCAAACCTATTGAAAAGAGATCAAATTGACACAACTAGAATCGAAAGTCCTCTTGTAAAGGTGCACGATGCAATTACAATTGATAACTCAAAATTATCTCGAGAAGAGCAGTTAACTATTGCATTGGACTATATTGACGCGATAATTTCACAAAATTGATTTAGAATTTAATTAATTCGTTATTTTTCTTCGTTTTGACAAAATAATTTCACTAAATTTGTTCAACTACTACAAATAAAAAAACCTATGAGTTCTATAAGCAAAATTACGGAGGATATAATCAACCGCTCTCCGTTCTTAAGCTGTCTCTTATACACATCTCCGAGCCCACGAGACAGGCAG
>CAJXRM010000108.1 GCA_913059205.1 uncultured Flavobacteriales bacterium | reverse complement strand
TTTCTGCCTGTCTCGTGGGCTCGGAGATGTGTATAAGAGACAGATCTTATCCGCAGCACCTTGTTGGCTCTCTCCAGCTTTTTCCCCTTTGTTCTTAGACAGTTGTTCTTTGGAATCTTTCAGGTCTTCCTTGACGTCTTCCGCTTCTTCCTGTTGCATATCAACATTCATAGGAGACTTAAGTGCATTGTTTAAGCTGTCTAAACTTTTAAGGTCTTCTTTAATATTGTCAAATTCCTTATTAATGTCGTCCTGTTTTTTCAAGTCGCTTTCCGACATTTTGTCTTTACCTTGAGTTTCCTTTTTAAGGTCTTCTTGTTTCTTTGCCAGTTCCTTCAATTCTTTTTCAATCGCGTCAATTTTTTCATTGACTTGGAGGCGCTTTAGCATTTCTAAACTTCGATCAAGTTGGTTTTTCATCTCATCAGAACTCATTTCAACCTCTTCAAGTTTTTCATCTAGTCCGTTTTTATCCTGTTTTTTCATCAACTCTTCCAGTTGTTCCAAAAGACTTTTCATTTCATCGTCCATCAACTGGTCCAATAAATCGTTCACCATTTCCTGTTGTTCAAGTAGCTCCTTGTCAATTTCCGAAAGTTGATTTTTTTCATTCACACTGTTCTCCATCTTTTCCTGCAGTGATTCCAGGTTTTCCAACAGGGACTTATGGTCTTCTTGTAATTGATTGATTTGATCTTGCTTGTTCCAGTTTGATTGTTTTGTATTGCGATTTTCTTTTTTGAGACGCTCTAATTTGTCTTTAAAATCATTCGCTTTATTTAGAATATCTGATAGGTCTTTTTTAATATCCTCTTGTTCTTTGTCACGTGTATCATTCAACTCTTCAAGCGTTGGTAGTTGATATTGAAACATTCGGCTTTTCGTGGATTTGCTTCCGTTCACTCCGTCATTATCCGACACTACAAAATAATATTCAATCTTGTCCTTCAGTTTAATTTGTTCTCTCCTAAAATCTACCGCAAAATTAAATGGAGAACTTGTCCCAAACACTTTACCAGCATTCATTCGCTCTGTTCTTTTAGAACCATTTTCACTTGTAATTTCATAAACGAAGGTCAAATTATTTAACCCGTGATCATCTGCAACACTTCCAGAAAAATAACGTATTCCATCTTTCAGCGTGTCCTTTACTTCCTTTACTAAAATGGATGGAAATTGATCTTTTATTACATCAATAGTGAAAAAAGTAGAGTCGCGTTTTCCGCTTTGATTGTTCTTTAGAACAACCTTTCCTGAAGAAGAATTCACAAATTTTTCTGTAAACGAAAAGCCTTCCTTGAAAAACTTTTTCTTTTTATCTCCTAGCCAAAAATCAACTTCAGAACTGTTTTTAGTTAGCACACTCCATGTTACAATTGAACCCTCATACAATGTTAAATCTCCTGCGTTTTTAATTACTTCCGGTTCCAAACCTAAATATGTCGGGTGAACAACTGTTGCTTCAAGTTTTCCTATAGCCGTTTTTGAAATAACATCCACTTTAAACTCCTGGCTACTAAACTCGTTTGCTTCAAAGTGAAAGGCAGTAGCACGTTTTAATTGAGTCAGCTTTCCAGTAAAAACATTCTTCGATTTACGCTGCAACAAAAATCGTCCTTGATTAGATTTTACATAGACCTTTTCAGGAATTTCATTCCCAACTAGTTCCAAATCAAACAAATAATCTTCGCCTTCTTCAATTGTTTTTCCCGTATCTTCGAATATGAACTTAAATGGAGCCGGAACTTCATAATGTTGGCCAAAATTGACCACTCGCTCAGTTCCTTGCTTCAAAAATGACGGGCGAAAAACAGCAATCGAAATTAACGTTAAAACGACTGGAATAACCCATTTTAAATACCTTCTGTTCTCATTAAAATCAATAGCATCTGTAAAGGGAAGGACGTGAAGTGAAGAGCTCCTTTGTTGGACACTTGCATTGAGTAACTCATAATCAGCAGAATTAGGGTTCATTTGATCATTCAACTGAAGCGTGTTTAACAAGCGGTCAGAAACATTTGGAAAAAACTTCCCAATAATATTTGATGCTTGATATCTATCTATCCGAGTGCCATACGACTTCAGTTTTAACGAAGGAAGAAATATATATTTAATAAGAATATATCCATTCACTGTAATAAAACTTAACAATAGTAGTCCACGAACGGCAGAACTAAATCTACCGAAATACTCCAGCGTAACCATAAACAAGTACGTAAGAATCAAAAAGCCAATAAAAAGAAGTGATCCTTTTATAATTTGATTCTTATAGAACTTGCGAATAAACGCGTCTATTTGTGAAAGTAATCTATCAAATGCACTCATAATCTTCCTTAACCCAACTAAATTAAGTCTTTACGCCGATAATTAGACAAAAATAACGTTAAATATGCGTACAATCGTATCAATCAATCGTTCATTTTAACAGTAAACCATATCTTTGCGGTAAAAATTACACATTATGTCCAATACACCTGTACGCGTTCGATTTGCTCCATCACCAACTGGACCACTTCATATGGGAGGAGTGCGAACTGCGCTTTATAACTATTTATTTGCTAAAAAACACAACGGAACTTTTTTGATTCGAATTGAGGACACGGATCAAACTCGATTTGTTCCGGGTGCGCAAGACTACATTATGGATGCGTTAAAATGGTGTGGAATTATGCCAACTGAAGGGCCTGGACTGGGAGGTGATTTTGGTCCATACATACAGTCCGAAAGAAAAGAAATGTATCGTCCTTACGCTGATGAGTTAATCAAAAATGAAAAAGCGTATTATGCGTTCGATTCTTCAGAAGATTTGTCACAAATGCGTGAACAAGCATTGAAAATGGGAATGCCTAATTGGCAATATAACAATGTTACAAGAGGTTCAATGCAGAACTCGTTGTCACTACCTGCTGACGAAGTTCAACGCCGACTTGATAATGGAGACCCATACGTAATACGTATGAAAATGCCGCGTAACGTCGATGTTCGTTTTGAAGATGAAATTAGAGGGTGGGTAGTTGTTAATACGAACAACGTTGATGATAAAGTATTGTTTAAATCTGATGGAATGCCAACCTATCACTTAGCAAATATTGTAGATGACCATTTAATGAAAATCACACACGTAATACGTGGCGAAGAATGGTTGCCCTCGGCACCATTGCACGTAATGTTGTATGAAGCATTTGGCTGGGACTGTCCAAAGTTTGCACACTTACCTCTTCTTTTAAAGCCAGACGGAAACGGCAAATTATCAAAAAGAGACGGAGATCGATTAGGGTTTCCTGTTTTTCCAACTGACTGGAAATCTGAAGATGGAGAAATTTACACTGGATACAGAGAGCAAGGGTACTTTCCTGAAGCATTTATTAATATGTTAGCATTCTTAGGGTGGAACCCTGGAACAACACAAGAAATTTTTAGTCTTGATGAACTGGTTGCAAGCTTTACACTGGATAGAGTGGCAAAAGCAGGAGCTAAATTTGACCCAGATAAAACAAAATGGTTCCAACAACAATATTTGAGAGGTGCAGAAAATGCGCTATTGGCAGAAAAACTAAACATCGTTTTAGACAACAAGTACTCTTTAGACAAGTTAACAGTTGTTTGCGGGTTAATGAAAGAGCGAGCGACTTTCATTGAAGATATTTGGACAGAAGGATCATTTTTGTTAGAGCGTCCTATTGAATTTGATGAACAAACCGTAAATAAAAAATGGAAAGATGAATCAGAAGCATTAATGGCTGAGTGGTCTACAGTTTTAAGTTCTATCGATTCATTTGTTGCTGAAAACATTGAAAGCACATTTAAAACTTTCTTAGCAGAAAAAGAATTGGGAATTGGCGCCGTACTACCTTTATTCAGATTGCTCTTAACAGGCAAGGGGATGGGTCCTAGCATGTTTGAAATAAGTGAGTTCTTAGGAAAAGATGAGTGTATAGCACGAATTTCAATTGGAATTACTTCTTTACAAAAAGTATAATGAAACATTCTATTGAAGTCAACGGAATAAAATTGTATGCTTTTCACGGTTGCTTACCCGAAGAGGGAAAAATTGGAGGAAACTATATCGTTGACTTAACAATTACAACTGACTTTACCGAAGCAGCAATTACAGATGAGCTAAATAAAACGGTTGATTATGTTGTAGTTAATAAAATAGTAAGAGAAGAAATGGCTATCCGCTCCAAGCTAATAGAGCATGTTGGACAACGTATAGTCAGCAGAATAAAACAAGAAGTTAATCGGGTTGACTCATTACGGGTAAAAGTGACTAAGATATGTCCGCCTATTAACGGAGATGTTGACAATGTTGCAATAATTATAGAGGGTTAGATATAAACTTAATTTTTTATTATCTTTGCATCTCAAAATTTGGTTATAAACCAATTTTTGGTCCTGTGGCCGAGTGGCTAGGCAGAGGTCTGCAAAACCTTGTACAGCGGTTCGAATCCGCTCGGGACCTCAAAAAAACCTCTATATCCAATTTATAGAGGTTTTTTTATTTAACGATGTCGTTTGTAGTATTGATAAAAAGGGAAACAAATGTTAATTGGTGTAGAATACGAAAAAATCGAGTTTCAATTATTTGGCTTAGACCTGTTAGAGCCAAACGGAGTTTTTGGTGATATCCTTATATTCGCCTTCTCCATATATTTCGCTTACAAGATTAAACAATATGGAAACGGTACGCCGTTTTTCAAACTATGGTCGTGGTTTTTTATTGTTTTTGGCATCGGATTTCTTGCAGGAGGATTTGGCCATTTGTTTTTCAATTATTACGGTGTTCCAGGAAAATACGCCTCTTGGTATATAGGAATACTGTCGAATGTTTTTGTAGAAAGAGCTATGATTTCCATTCACCCTAGTGAACGTTTTAAACGAATTGCCAATCCAATTTCATTTGTAAAGTTGATTTTATCACTCATTGGAATGACCTGGTCAATTAATTATTTCGACTTAAACCTTGACCCAGCAAAAGGAATGTGGTTTCCAATGTTTGCCTCTGTTATCGGTGTGTTATTTTGTCACGTTTATTTGGGAATTCTTTATGCCAAAAAGATTTCACCTATATTTAAATACTTGTGGATAAGCTTCATTGTAACTTTGCCTTCTGTTGTTGTATTAGCGGTTAAAATAAGCCCTGCACAATGGTACGATAAAAATGATTTGGCTCATACCATAATGATTATTGGTATGTGTTTTTATCATTATACTGTAAAAAAGTATGCCGAAGAACTAAAGGACAATTTGTAGGGTGCTGAACTTATTAACCTTATTTCCAAGGTTATCTTTAGCAATGATGTAATAACCATACGTCCCTGCTTTCACCTTTTCTCCAAATTTATTACTGCCATCCCATTTAAACCCAGGATTATTTGATTCAAAAACAACATTTTGGTTGGCGTCGAATACAACAATAGTAAAATCGATTAAACCATCACTTTGAATTGAAAACACATCGTTTGCACCATCGCCGTCTGGTGTAAATACATTTGGTAACTTTTCAATAGAATAAGCCGTTTTTGGCTGTATATCAGCCACCACTTTCTCTTCAACTTTTTCAGAAGAATTGATTTGTTTTTTATCTGTATCAACCGTTTCTTTAACTACCTGCTTTTCTTTTTGCTCAGTTGTTTTAGACTCAGAAACCTCATTAATTACTATCTCTTTCTTTTTATCAATAAGAGTAACATCTCCACGGAAGTTTTGATCCTGGTCTATTTCCTTTGTGTAATCCAATGTAGGCAGGGGGTTTATTTCGGATTTTTCAGCCTCTATTTGTACATCAAATGGTTTTGATTCTTGTTCTACATCTCCATTAATCACCGCAGGAGGCTCTTCATTATTCGCACTAATACTCACTGGAGTTGTAATGTCTTTCTTATCCTTTTGAATTGTTTCTTTCGGTGAAACCAATATCACTGTTGTAACAACTGCTGCGCCAATTCCTATACCAATGAACGTTTTTGAAAGCAAAGAAAGTCCTGAAGAAGCAACACTTGTTGTTCCTCCAATTTGAGACGCAATATTCGTCCATAAATCTGGACGCACTTGTGCTTCAAAATTTCCGAGCTTATCGGAAAACAAATCTTTTATTTCGTCTTTACCTTTCAATTCCTAATTCATTTAATTTTTGTTGTAAAAATGCCCTTGCTCTCGAATATTGCGATTTAGATGTGTTTTCGGAAATAGATAATTCTTCTGCAATTTCTTTGTGAGAATACCCTTCAATTGCAAAAAGATTAAAAACTGTTTTATATCCTTCCGGCATATTGTTTATCAATGCTAATAAGTCCTCGGCCATCATGCTTTCCATTATAAAACTGTTTGTTTCAATCTTATAATCTACATCATCAAACCCAACATTGTCTTTAAACTTTGTTTCTTTTCTTATTTGATCTAATGCCGTATTTACCATTATTCTTCTCACCCATCCTTCTAATGATCCAGAGCCAGAAAACTTAGACAGGTTATTAAATACTTTTATAAATCCATCTTGCAAAACATCTTCCGCTTGTTCTTGATTTTTAGAATACCGTAAACAAACACCCAACATTTTTGGAGCAAACATTTCAAACAACGTGCGCTGAGCTTTTAAATCGCCATTAATACATTTATTTACTAGGGCTGACTCTGTCATTACTCTCGCTTAGCAATAAAGACTATTATTCATTAATAAAGGTTGCATTAATTGTTTTAAAAAATTAAAACAGTATTTTCGTTTTACCAAAAACAACTAATGAAACTAGTAATATCCTTATCATTTGTTTTTTGTTCTCTTATTTCTTACTCACAAAAGAACAAAAAAATTAAGATTAAAGCTGGAAATTGGATTTCCGAATTAAAACTTAACGAAAACGACGTTTTACCTTTTAATTTAGTCATAAACAATGATTTGAGTTTTACTGTACTAAATGCAGATGAACAAATAAAGTTGGAAAAAGCTGTATTTAAAAATGACAGTGTTTATCTAAAGTTTCCTTATTTCAACTCAGAATTGGTATTTAAAATAATTAGTAAAAAAGAACTAAACGGCTATTGGGTAAATTACAATAAAGGAGCTGACTATAAAATTCCATGTACATCTAAAAGAAAAGATGACGTACTTTTCTCACAAGCTAAAAATGAAAAAGCCAATTTTAATTCTAATGGAAAATGGCAAGTAGAATTCGAGCCTAATACTCCATCTAGTTATCCTGCAGTTGGATTGTTTAGTCAAGAACCTGGAAGCAACAAAGTTTCTGGCACCTTTTTAACAGAAACTGGGGATTATCGTTTTTTAGCGGGAAACTGTGTTAATGACAGTTTATTTCTTTCCTGTTTTGACGGTTCACATGCATTTTTATTTAAAGCCGCTTTTAAAACGGATAAACTCATTGGTACTTTTAATAGTGGAACACATTGGAAAAGTGAATGGCATGGCTTTAAAAACGAACAGTTTGAATTAGCCAGCCCTGAAGAACTTACTTATTTAAAAGAAGGCACATCAATCAATTTTTCTCTTAAAACAATAGATGGAAACGCTTTTAGTTTTCCAACTGAAGAATACAGCAATAAGGTTGTAATTATTCAAATAATGGGAACATGGTGTCCCAATTGTTTAGATGAAACAATGTATTATAAGTCACTCTATGATAAATATCACGAAGATGGTTTAGAAATAATTTCTGTATGTTATGAGGCTGGTAAAACTGAAGAAAATCAAATTGCGAGTATCAAACGCTATAAAGAACAACTTGGAGTAGATTTTAATTTTATTATTGGTGGTGGCGCATCAAAAAATAAAGCGGCAAATGATTTTAATATGTTAAATGATATTATTTCTTTTCCAACATCTATTTTTATAGGAAGAGATGGACAAGTAGAAAGGGTTCATACTGGATTTAACGGCCCTGGAACAGGTGCGTATTATACTGATTACGTAAGAAAAACAAACTCCTTAATAGAAACGTTACTTTCGTATTAATTGCACGCTATTTTGTTTACTCTATTTTGGTGTCTTCCTCCTTCAAATTCGGTAGATAAAAAGATATCAATCATTTCTATTCCCTCTTCTTCTGAAATAAATCGAGCTGGCAAGGTTATAATATTTGCATCATTGTGTTGACGTGCTAATTGAGCGAGTTCTTTTTTCCAACAGAGTGCACTGCGTACTCCTTGATGTTTGTTTGCCGTCATGCTTATTCCATTTCCAGATCCACAAATAAGTATTCCTAACATTCCTGTATTTTCTTCTACCATTTGAGCAACCGGGTGACCAAAATCAGGATAATCAATACTATCAGTTGAATAGCATCCAAAATCTTTCATTTCATATCCTTTTTCTGTTAAATATGAGATTATTCTTGCCTTCAATTCAAATCCTGCATGATCAGCTCCAATTGGAATAATTTTTTTCATTTTTTCTCTTTTATACAAATCTATAGTATATTAACATTCAGTCCAACTTTTAAACAATTAAAGATTTGAGTAGAATATAAACGTCTGTTTTTTAAACCATTGAAAAATTCATTTACAAACATAAAACAACTATCAACTGTTTATAGTAGTTAATAAGTATCAATATCTTTTATTAGGATATTACACAAATCTGTATATACCAAAACATAATTTTAAAACGCACTAATAGTTTAAAAGAATTTCCAGTGTTTTATACACGTTTTATCATCTCTAATTGTATCGATTTACGTATTTAATTTATTAACAATTTCCTTTTTTTATAAAATGTGTAAAAGTTCAAATTCCCTTTAAATTTCAACGTTACACTATTCAATGGATGTTTATAAAAGTTCTTAATTCTCTAATAACTCATAAATCAAATAAAACGCACCAATTGTTTTAAACAAATGAACAGACTTAATAAAGATTAATAAATATTCTTTTTTAAAAAATAAAATTTTATTTAATTAATTATAGTACTGTATATGCTCATTTGCTTTCAATAGTTTTATTCGCTATATTCTATAATTAACAAAGGTAAAATACTGATAGTTAGTGCTTTAAATATTAATTAGGTGGTTTAATAAAGAACCATTAATTTAACGGTTTGAAAAAATCAATCGGCTATAAAAAACAATGTTCAAAAAACTAAAAAATAGTATTTTAGGTTATAAATTGTTAGGCCAAAGAAGGTATTTTATTAATGATAAGAATGACTTAAATTTTATTTTTTCTTCACACGCGATTGCCGCCTTTTTCATTTTACCCGTTTTTGCTATTCTTATTTTTCAAACCTCTTTACCTGTATTTCTGTCTCTTATACACATCTCCGAGCCCACGAGACAGGCAGAA
>CAJXRM010000107.1 GCA_913059205.1 uncultured Flavobacteriales bacterium | reverse complement strand
ATTTCTGCCTGTCTCGTGGGCTCGGAGATGTGTATAAGAGACAGCTCTTTGGCATAGGCGCATTTGAAAAATAATTCTAATCTCAGATCAAAATATTTGCTGATTTAACTCTAATTTCGCAACTTAAATTAATTATTTAACAGCAAATTAAAATTGACTTAAAAGCTTTAACGCTTCGTTCCACTTATTTCGCATTCGCTTAACAACATCCCATGATAAAAAAAGAAGAAGTACAATTTATCAACCGAGAAAAAAGTTGGTTATCATTCAATGAACGTGTGCTGCAAGAGGCAACCGACAAGCGAACGCCGTTGATTGAACGTCTTCGGTTTTTAGGTATTTTCTCGAGCAATAGAGATGAGTTTTTTCGTGTACGTGTTGCTACCGTTCGTCGAATGACTGAATTGGGTAAAAAAACAAGAGAACAATTGTACGATTCTCCAGAGGAATTGATTGATCAAATAAGTGAAATCACCTTAAAACAAGGTCGAATGTTCGATTCAGCGTACATCGCCATTTTGAAGGAATTGAACGAATACAACATTCACATTCCGAACGAGAGTCAACTTGACGATACACAACGAAAAATTGCTTTATCGTACTTTAAGGAAACGATACGTCCGAATTTGGTGCCAATCATGTTAACCAACAGATTGAATCCTGAATTGACCGACAAAGCTTCGTATTTGGCAGTTAAACTGTATAATCAAGGTAAATTAGACGATATCAAATATGCTCTAATTGAAATTCCATCACAAAATATTTCGCGTTTTTACATACTTCCAGAAAGTGAAGGACACAAATACATCATGATCCTGGACGATATCATTCGATTGGGACTTTCACAAATTTTCCGAATATTCGATTACGATACTATTGAATCGTATGCGTTTAAACTTACGCGTGATGCCGAATTGGACATTGATGATGATTTAGATGAATCGTTGATGGAAAAGCTGGAGAAAAGTATCAACAAGCGAAAATCAGGAAAACCAGTTCGATTCGTTTACGACAAAACTATGCCGTCGGACCTACTCGACTTTTTGGTTGACAGACTTAACTTAAAAAATCAACAAAATTTAATACCAAGTGGACGTTACAACAATCAAAAAGATTTAATCAATTTCCCAAACGTTGGAAGTAAAACATTGGTATATAAACGCCAGAATCCGAACAGACATAGAGATTTGCACAATCAACGCAGCTTGCTCGAAGTGATTCTTAAAAAAGACGTTTTATTGCATTATCCATATCAGGCTTTTAGTCACACGATTGATATTTTGCGTGAAGCAGCGATTGATCCTGCCGTTTCATCAATAAGCATAAATTTATACCGCATCGCCAATAACTCTAAAATCATTAATGCATTAATAAATGCATCCAAGAACGGTAAAGACGTTACTGTAATTGTTGAATTAAGAGCTCGTTTTGATGAAGAATACAACATTGAATGTTCTAGACGACTTCAAGAAAATGGCGTAAAGGTTATTTCTGGTGTCGAAGGACTAAAAGTACATGCTAAACTGGTGCTAATCACGCGAAAAGTTGGTGCGAAAAAAGTGTACATTGCACATATTGGAACAGGAAATTTCCACGAAGGAAACGCACGCATTTATACTGACCATTCACTCTGGACAGCGGACACACGTATAACTACCGAAGTTAGTCGCCTATTCGAATTCTTCAATCACAATTACAAACCTGGCATATATCGGGAATTGATTGTATCTCCCTTTAACACTAGAAGAAGAATCGCTGAATTGATAGACACGGAAATCAAAAATGCGAAAGATGGAAAACCAGCGTATATGGTTATTAAATTAAATAATCTTGTAGACGAAGAATTGGTTCGAAAACTGTATAAAGCGAGTCAGGCTGGCGTAAAAATTCAAATGCTAATTCGCGGAATCTGTTCTTTAGTGGCAGGAATTCCAGGATTAAGTGAGAATATTGAAATCCGAAGCGTATTGGATCGCTATTTGGAGCATTCACGCGTAATGATCTTCGCAAATGGAGGAAACGAGCGTATTTTTATAGGTTCAGCAGATTGGATGGGTAGAAATTTAGACTTAAGAATTGAGGTCATCACTCCTATTTACGATAATGAAATCAAGAAAAACATTCGTAAAATCATTAACATTCAGTTGAACGACAATACGAAAGCACGAATTATTGATGCAGAATTGAAGAATGAATATTGGACAAACAACGGACCTCAAGTTCAATCTCAAGTTGCAATTTACGCACATTACAAACGTCACATTAAGGAATAAGACAAATTGTTTAAAACTCCCTTTTTTTCGTTATAACTCCCTTTAAAAATGATTTCATTTTTCTGAAATTACTCATATACTTGTGCTATGTTGAGATACGCCGCCATTGATATTGGTTCGAATGCTGTTAGAATGTTATTCCAGCAAATTTATGAAAGTGAGAATGGAACAATTTTCAAAAAAATGTCACTTGTTCGCTTACCTATTCGTCTAGGAGAAGATTCTTTTCTTAAAGGCGAAATAACTGCTGTAAAAGAAGAGAAATTGGTGCATATGGCACATGCTTTTACACATTTGTGCACTATTTTCGAAGTTCAAAATTACCTTGCATCTGCTACATCTGCCATGCGCGACTCTAAAAATGGAGCGGCAATCATGGCACGAATTAAGGATGAAGCAGGTGTTGACATCAAAATCATTCCAGGAGATGATGAAGCCGAAGTATTGTATGAGAGTATATTCAATACGGGTAAAATTGACGACGATAAAACATACATGTTCATTGACGTTGGTGGAGGAAGTACTGAAATCAACATTTTTGCAAATGGAGAACGAAAAGCATGGAAATCGTTCAATATTGGAACCATCCGTTTAAAAGAAGGAATTCAAAAGGAAGAAGAATGGGATGTTTATGCAAAATGGTTGCGTGAGAATGCCGAAAAATACCAACCAGAATACATGGTTGGAACAGGTGGAAACATCAATAAAATTTATAAACTATGTGGACTAGCAGATTGGCAAATGCTTCATCGCACTGATTTACAGGATAAAATTGAATTTTTAAAACAATTCACCCCTAAGGAGCTGATCGAAAAGTTCGATATTCGCGATGACAGGGCCGATGTAATTGTTCATGGTGCGAATATTTATCATAGAGCAATGATGGAAGCTGGAATAAATGAAATTATTGTTCCTAAGGTAGGATTGGCAGATGGTTTAATTCGCAGAGCATATTACGCCAACAAAGAGAAAAACAAGCAATAAAACAATGCGCGCGATACGATTAACACAAAGAAATTCTATATTTGAGATATGAATTTTTTGTACCCTGGATTTCTTTGGGCATTTGCCGTGCTTATCATACCAGTGATTATTCATTTGTTCAATTTCAAACGGTACAAAACCATTTATTTCTCAAGTCTTACTTTCGTTCGCCACGTTGATCAACAGACCAAATCGACTCAAAAGTTAAAGCACATTTTAATTTTAATCAGTCGACTCCTGGCATTTATTTTCTTGGTCTTGGCTTTCGCTCAACCTTACTTCTCCTCAGATTCCTCAAAAGCATCCAAAGGCACGCCGATCATCGCAATGTATATTGACAATTCTTTTTCGATGCAAGCCAGAGGCAGTGAAGGCGAATTGTTATCCGAAGCGCGTGAAAACGCACGTTCAATCATCGATAAATCAGCTGTTGATACGCGTTTTATTATTGGAACGAATGACATGAGTGGCATGGAAGAACACTTCTTGTCTCGAATTGAAGCATACGAAAAGTTAGACAAAATAAATCTTTCTCCAATTTCAAGAAGCGTTAAAGAGATTGTTGATTGGCAAACTGAAATTTTAAGAACTGAGGAATCAGCCAATTCCAAAAGTGCTACGCAATATGTTTTCTTTTCTGATTTCCAGAAAAACAACCCTCTTAAAAACAATAGTTATTCAGTTGATAATCTGAGTATTTATCCTGTACAACTTAAACCTGAGAATGAATCAAATATTTATATCGATTCTGTCTGGTTTTCCTCTCCAATTCACAAAAAAAACACGACAACAGAAATCAATATTCGAATTGGAAACCATGGGAAAACCCTCCTAGAAAATGTAGAAGTTCAACTTGAAATTGATGCATTTAGAAAAACTTTATTCGTTGAATTACCTGCCAACCAAAAGACGGTAACATCGTTAAGTTATTCAGATAAAACCACAGGAATTAAAAAAGGGAAAATTCACTTAATTGATGATCACGTCTTATTCGACGATGCTTTTTACATTTCCTACGAAGTCAAAAAAAACACTTCCGTTCTTATTTTAAACGGAGAAAACTCAGTCCCGAATATTGGGGCGGTTTTGGCTTTAGACAATTATTATAAAACCGTTGAAAAGGAAATAACCGCCGTAACAAAGGATGATTTCAATGCAATTGATATTGTTTTTATCAACGGTTCAAATTCCCTTTCTGCTGGAATCGCTAGCTATTTGACTGAATTTTCTAGCACAGGAGGATCGATTGCCCTCTTTCCGGGTGCATCACCTGTAAAAGGAGAATGGAATCGTTTATTAAGTGATTTAAAACTGCCTTCAATCGGATCTGTTGTTACATCGGGAACAAAAATAAATACGATTAATTTTGACGATCCATTTTTTAGTGGAGTGTTCGAAAGTAAACCCGAGAGATTGAATCTCCCGAGTGTTTCCAAGGTATTCCAAACAACACCGAATTCTAGAGCGTCAGAATTAATCACACTCAAAAACGGACTTCCTCTTTTCGGTTTACACCATGAAAAAGGCAATCATTTTATGTTTTACAGCTCGTTAGATGAAAGTTTTGGTGGATTTACAAAAGATGCATTGTTTTCAACTATCATCTTGCGAATGTGCGAATTAAGTCAACGAACCACGCCCGACTTCCTTTCAATCGGCAGTGATACGCGCTTTCCAATTTACGCTACAATTGACGAGCAAACACCAATACACATTAAAAATGAAACTATTGACTTCATCCCTCCTTCTTTTCAAGTTTCTGGTACAAACTACATTTCATTGAGTGGAGTTGCTGAAGCAGATCAATTATTGTCAGGCAATTACGATTTACAAACTGACAAAACCATCGGCGCATTAAGCTTAAATTACACGGGAAATGAATCCATTCTAAACTATTACACACAGGAAGAAATAAAAAATCACTTGTCGAACGGAGGCTTCAAAACAATCAATTACACTGAAATTGGGCAATCTTCGAAATTATCAACAGTTGATCTTAATAAACCTTTTAGTTATTGGAAAATTTGTATCATTTTAACTCTTATTTTTGTTGCAGTTGAAATGCTACTTGTACGCTTTTTAAAATAAAATTGGATTGAATGAAAATTCTAATAAAACAAGCCACTATAATTGATGTTAATTCTGAATTCAACGGAAAAACAAAGGATGTTTTAATTGAAAACAACACAATTGTTTCAATAAAAGATTCAATCCAAGATGCTGAAGCAAAAAAAATAGACTATTCTAATCTCCATATTTCAATGGGTTGGGTGGATTTAAAATCCAATTTTTGCGACCCTGGAATGGAACACAAAGAAACTGTTGAATCTGGACTAGACGCTGCTGCGGCAGGAGGATTTACACATGTTGCTGTTCTTCCGAGTACACAACCGGTTGTTGACGGTAAAAGTCAAATTGAATATTTACTAAGAAAATCTGAACATCATGTCACTTCACTTCTCCCTATTGGTGCGTTGACTATGGGAATGAAAGGTGAAAATCTTTCAGAAATGTATGACATGAATCAATGTGGTGTTAAACTGTTTACGGATGATTTACACACCGTTAGTGCAGGAATTATGTATCGCGCTCTTCTTTACTCCAAAAACTTCAACGCAACGGTAATGGCTTTTAGCCACAACGCGTCGATTACAGGAAATGGAATGGTGAATGAAGGAATGGTTTCAACCAAAACTGGTCTAAAGGCAGATCCTTCCATAGGAGAAATTATTGAAATTGAACGAAACATTCGATTAACGGAATACACCGGCGGAACGATTCATTTAACAGGTGTTTCAACTGCTGAAGGCGTAAAACTGATAAAAAAAGCAAAGAAAGACGGACTTTCACTAACTGCTGATGTTCATCTCGCAAATCTAATCTACACGGAAGAAGATGTTCTTGGTTTCGATTCCAACTTCAAAGTATTGCCTCCTTTGCGTTTTGAATCAGACAGAAAAGCGCTGTGGGAAGGAGTTATAGATGGAACAATCGATTGTATTGTTTCTGATCACAGGCCGCATGACAAAGAAGAAAAAGACCTTGAATTTGATTTAGCCGATTTCGGAACGATTAACCTACAAACTGTTTTTTCTGGTCTTCGAAGCGCAAAAGAATTTGATTTGAACAAAATTATTCATACACTTTCCAATGGTCCAAGAAAAATACTTGATTTACCATTAAATTCAATCAAAGAAGGAAATAAAGCTGACATCACTTTGTTTTCTCCGAATACGAACTGGTATTTCTCTAACGAAAATTTATTTTCAAAAACCACCAACTCCACTCTGCTTAACTCGGAATTGACTGGAGAAGTATACGGTGTTATCAATAATGGAAAAGTAGCATTAAAAGAATTGATTGATGGCGAAGCGTAATTTCATAAAGCAGTTTTTTAAGGATAAAAAAATGGTAGGTGCTGTAAGTCCAAGCACACGATTTTTAGGTGAAAAAATGTTAGAAAACATTGATTTCAATGCATCAAAACTAATCCTTGAATTAGGTCCTGGAACTGGCGTTTTTACAGATGAAATTATCTCTCGTATGGCAGAAGACGCCGTTTTGCTTGTCTTTGAATTGAACGATAACTTTTATGAAACCTTAGCAGCCCGAATTAAAGACCCACGGGTTAAATTAATCCATGATTCTGCCGAATTCATTCAAAAGTACCTCGACGAACTCGGTGAAAACACAAAAGCGGACGTAGTGGTTTCTTCGCTTCCATTGATGGTTTTCCCTGAAAAACTTCGCAACGCTGTTGTTGAGGCTTCTCATAACTGCTTAAAACCGAAAGGTAAATACGTTCAATTTCAGTACTCATTGCAATCCAAAAAGTTGCTTGAATCAAAATACAAGGACGTTTCGATTAAGTTCACGGTAAAAAACTTCCCTCCAGCCTTCGTTTACACGTGTAACAAAGGATAAACTTCTGGATTTCAGATCGCTTCAAATCGCCTTGAATATTTTCATTTCCAATGATGCGTATTGTCAAATACTCAAAGGTGATTGGCTAGAATTCTTTTGATTTTAGTTTAGTACTATTCCACTACCGTTTAAACGACGATTACTACTCTTCAGTAATTGATCAAAAATTCGGCACACTATTTGGCTACCTTAATGGTATAAAAACAAATGTTATGATAACTCCAAAAGAAATTAAACAGATTCTTGCTCAGAAGAAATTCAAGCAAAAGAGTCAAAGTTTCGGTTTTGACGCTGGAATTGTTGGCTTGGGTGTTGGACAAAAAAGCAAATCATCGATTAAGATGTTAAAATAAGAAAACCAACGCTATTCATTATTAACACTATAAAACGCTATATAAGGCGCTGATTTATTCAGCGCTTTTTTTATTCACCATCACCGCCACTTCCCTCACGACTTTCTTTTCCAGCTTTCGCTTTACCGTCTAAATTCCCGAAGCGATAGGAAATTGAAAAGTACAATCTTCTTGTCAACCATTTGTACTCGACGCTTTGTGTAACACCAGTTTGTTCCAACGTCATTCTAAAGTTCTTCGTATTGAACACATCTGACAATCGCACTCCAATAGACAATGATTTATTCTTTAACAATCGTTTATCGATGGCTAAATCGAGTGAAGTTCTTGGCCTCATTATTCCCTGTGGCGTAACACGTGGCGCTTCATAATGACCGTTTAATTGGAACGTTGCAGAGTTTTTCCAAAAATCGATGGCCATTATGTATTTTGCTCCCCAATTAAACCCGCTATTGTTCCACTCTGTCGTTGGATCGTTGTTGGTGTAATTGATATAATTACCATTGGCAGAAATGGTATTTTTCATCCATTTAAACGGTTTGTAGATCACAACAGCTTCAAATCCTGTGCTTTCGCTTTTATCGATATTCTTGTACGTTACAATTGCGGTGTTATTGTCGTTATAAACCTTAATTCGATTTATTACGTCGTTCGTTATTCGATGAAAAACGCTTAACGAAAATATTAGTTTCTTTTGTGTAAACGAATACCCCAAATCGAACGAATGAATATATTCCGGTTTCAACTCTGGATTTCCACTTCGTAAATTAAAAGGATCGGCATAACTCGTAAACGGATTCAATTGATGAGAACTTGCTCTGTTAATCCGCTTGCTATAACTCAAACTGAACTGAGAAACTTCATCTAAATCATATTTCAAATGAGCAGATGGGAAAATATTCCAATAATTGTTTTTATAGCTAATGTTGCTCGAAACCAATTCAGGTATTTGTTCTGCATACTCACCTCTAAGACCAACTTGATATTTAAATTTCCCCAATTCTTGTCCAAAAACACCGTACAAGCTATAAATTGCTTCATTGTAGCGGTAATCAAAATTCGCCAATGTGTCAGCATTAAATACATCTGTTACAGTGTCTCTTGCCTCCGAATAAGTAGAAATATCATCATTTCGAATGATCGCCTTACCTCCTACCTCTGCTCTAGCCTTGATTTTTGCAAGAATAAAATTCGCATCCGTTTGCGCTGTGGTAATTCTATTTGTTGACGTATTATTCAAGCGCTGGTTTAACTGTTCTAGACCCGATGGTGACTCATCTGTATTTAAATAGTACTGATCATAAAATCCCTTCTCACTCCCATTTCTAAACGATTGATTCGCATTTATTGACCATTGGCCCTTTTCCTTTTTGAATGTTCGCGTATAATTAATATTACCGTCAAAATTTAAATTTCTCTCAGGATCGAACGAATTTCGATTCCAACGTGAAATCATTTCATCATTCTCATCATACAATCTATTTTCCAAATCACCAGTCCGTTCTCTCCTATCTATATTGGCCGTCGCTGAAATTCCCAAAACATTATGCTCGTTCAAGAAAAAGTCGGTACCAAAAACAAAGGTATGCGATGATTTAAAATCCTTCCCAATTCTTGATTGATTCAAGTTTGTTGTGCTATCATTTTCAAAAGTTCGTTCCAGATCACTTTTATAATTTCGGTAGCCTTCATAATAATCCAACGAATAACTTAAGCTCTGTCTCTTATACACATCTCCGAGCCCACGAGACAGGCAGAAATCTCGT
>CAJXRM010000106.1 GCA_913059205.1 uncultured Flavobacteriales bacterium | reverse complement strand
CTACACAGAGTAGATCGTCGGCAGCGTCAGATGTGTATAAGAGACAGGTTTTTGGCTAATGCTAAAACCTGATAAATATGAAATAAGAAACATTTACGTGTATTCCGTAATTATTGGTCTTCTTAATTTATCACTTCCAGTAGGTATTCAATCAATCATCAACTTAATTCAAGGTGGTGACATAAGCACTTCTTGGGTAATACTAACCCTTTTAGTGGCGTTAGGGATAGCGCTTAGTGGTGTATTACAAATCAATCAACTACGCATTACTGAAAACTTACAACAAAAAATTTTTACACGAGCTGCTTTCGAATTCGCCTATCGAATTCCTAAAATTAAATTAGAGCAACTTCTTAAGGTATATGCACCTGAACTTATGAATCGTTTTTTCGATGTGGTATCAGTTCAAAAAGGTGTAACAAAACTACTTATAGATTTTTCAACGGCTGGTATTCAAGTGATATTCGGTTTAATACTATTGTCGTTTTACCATCCATTTTTTATCATTTTTAGTTTACTCTTAATCTTATTTATAATGATAATTTTTTGGTTAACGGGAAAAAAGGGACTTGCAACGAGCCTAGAAGAGTCTAAACACAAATACAAAACCGCACATTGGCTAGAAGAATTGGCGAGAGCGAACACAACTTTTAAGTTATCTGGCGTAAATCACCTAGCGCTAAGTCGAGTTAATGACAATACAAGTAAA
Organism: uncultured Flavobacteriales bacterium; assembly: GCA_913059205.1. GTDB lineage: Bacteria > Bacteroidota > Bacteroidia > Flavobacteriales_D > Crocinitomicaceae > UBA4466. The sequence goes on along the minus strand of CAJXRM010000106.1, from coordinate 8,791 downwards.
TATATTGAAGCAAGAGAGTCTCATTTCAACGTTTTACGCTCTCAATATAAATTAATGGTGGCCTTTAAGGTTATAGTCGCTGTTGGACTTTTACTCATTGGCGGATTATTGGTAATAGATCAACAAATGAATATTGGTCAATTTGTGGCTGCTGAAATTGTAATATTATTAATTGTCAATAGCGTTGAAAAGTTGACTCTCAGTTTCGAAACTATTTATGATGTTTTGACTTCCCTAGAAAAAATTGGACAAGTTACAGACATGGAATTAGAAAAAGACGGTGGACTACTTACCGAAGATAAAGAAGAAGGAATGCGTGTTTCTGTAGGGAAAGTGACATATAGTTATCCTGGAGAAACCAGGTCAGCTATAAACGGAGTTTCAATAGATATAAAACCAAATGAACGTATTTTAATTACTGGAAAAAATGATAGTGGAAAATCTACTTTGATATACTTAGTTGGAGGCTTGCTAACAGGTTATCAGGGCCACGTATCAATTGATGGCATTCCAATTTTGAATTACGATTATGACAATCTTCATCAGCATATTGGAGGCTACATGCGCGATGAAAACTTGTTTGAAGGCACTCTTCTTGAAAACATAACACTAGGAAGAGAGAAAGCTACATTCGACAGGGTTAAATGGGCAGTAAAAAACTTAAATCTTGAACAATTGGTATGTCAACTTCCGGAAGGCTACGATACAGAAATCCAATCTCAGGGAAAGCAATTTTCAAAAAGTACCGTTGCAAAAATTCTAATTGCTCGAGCAATTGTCGATAAACCGCGGTTATTACTACTAGAAAATAGCTTTTCTGTATTCGCTCCCGAAGAAAAACAAGCCATTCTCTCCTTTTTGTTGGACAGAGAACATGCGTGGACATTAATACTGAGCAGTTCTGAAGACTTGCCAAAATCTCCCTTTTTCGACCAGAAAATAATACTAGAACAAGGGCAAATTATCCAAAAACTCTAATCATATGTTAAATATTACATCTAACACCATAAACGACAGGATTGATAAAAAATCCTACTCTACATTGGAAATTGTAGAAGGAAAAAATACCAAAAGATTAACGATTCGATTAATTAAATGGTCCTTTTTTATCATGTTTGTCATAGCGTTACTTCCATGGACTCAAAACATTCGTTCACATGGTTATGTAACCACTTTAAAACCAAATCAAAGACCGCAAGATATACATTCCATAATTGCAGGTAGAATTGACGAATGGAAGGTTCAAGAAGGTGATTTTGTCAAAAAGGGAGATACAATTGTAATTATTTCTGAAATCAAAGATGATTATTTTGATGAAAAACTATTGGACAGAACTTCAGACCAGTTGAATCTAAAAAAGCAGGCTGCAGATTCCTATGAGAATAAAATCAATGCACAAGATGAGCAATTGTCAAGTTTGATTCAACTTAAAAATTTGAAGTTGGACCAAATAGACATCGAAATCGAACAAACTAAACTCAAGGTGCAAAACGATAGTATTGAATATATAGCCGCGAAGCTTGATAATGAAATTGCTGATTATCAACTCGAGCGTATGGACAGTTTGCATCGTTTAGGCTACAAATCGTTAACGGATCTTGAAAAAGCGCGGATAAAATCGCAACAAGCAAATGCAAAAAAAATTGCCACCAAAAATTATTGGATGCAGAATAGAAACGAGCTCATCAGCTTAAAAATTGAAAAGGGAAATACGCGTTCAAAGTTTGAAAACGATTACTCTAAAACCTCTTCAGATAAATACTCAACTGAAACGGAGAAATTTGACACGAAAAATGCAATTACCAAGATAGAAAACCAACTGCGCAATTTTCAAGTCAGAAAAGGATACTATCTAATTACCGCACCGCAGGATGGTTATGTGACTAAAGTATTGGTACAGGGAATTGGAGAAACCATTAAAGAAGGACAGTCAATTGTTAGTTTTATGCCAGCTCCCGTCGATTTAGCCGTCGAAATATTTATCGACCCTATTGATTTACCTTTACTTCAAAAAGGCCAACACGTAAGATTACAGTTTGATGGTTGGCCGGCAGTGGTGTTTTCGGGATGGCCAGGAGCAAGTTACGGAACTTATGGAGGAGAAGTTTATGCAATTGATCAATTCATTAGTCCTAACGGTAAATACCGTGTTTTAGTCCAACCTGAAGTTAAAAAATACAAATGGCCAAAAGCTTTGCGCGTTGGTGGTGGATCTAAATCAATGTTATTACTGGATAACGTGCCAATTTGGTACGAATTATGGCGAAAAATAAACGGTTTCCCTCCTAACTTTTATACTCTTGAGAAAAATGAAAAATAGTCTACTAGCTTCACTTTTATTCTTAAGCACTACCATACTAAAGGCTCAGAGTAGCGATATTGTGTTGAATTATAGTGATTTTATTTCTCAAGTAATGCTGCATCATCCCAGTGCTTTTCAAGCCGAGTTGATCAAAGATTATGGAGACGCAAAAATGTTAAATTCTAAAGGATATACTGACCCCAAAATATTTTCAGATATAAATCAGAAATATTTCGACGACAAACAATATTACAGTTATTTCTCAAGCGGAATTAAAGTACCAACATGGTATGGTGTTTCCGTAGAAGCTGGATATTCTATGACAGACGGAAATTTTCTTAACCCTGAAAACCGTTTGCCGGAAACAGGACTTGTTTATGCTGGTGTAAAATTGGACATAGGCAATGGTTTGATTTGGAATGAAAGAAGATTCGCATTAGAATCAGGTCGGATTATACAACAAAGTTCTGAAATCGAGCGCCAGGTTTTTTTAAATGAACTGAGGTACAAGGCAACGGAAGCATACTTAAAATGGTATGCAAATTATGAGAAGTATCTTACATTCCAAAGTGCAGTTGAAAATGCTGAATTGAGATTAAAAGCTGTAAAAGAGTCCGCCAATTTTGGGGACAGAGCTATCATTGATACAACAGAGGCGTATATTTCACTAGCAAATCGACAATTGTCGCTACAATCCGCTTTACGTGATTTTCAAAATTCAGAGGCGTTTTTAGAAACTTTCCTTTGGACAAATGGATCCGTTCCATTGGAAATTGAAAACACTTTTCCGAGCAAACCTTTGGAAAGCGACATTTATATCGGAGAAAAGACCATTGATGAGCCTATAATTTCGGAGCATCCCTTCATCCAAATACAACAATTTAAAATTAACCAAAGTACCATTAATCTTAAACTGAAAAAAGAACAATTAAAACCTGATGTCAGCTTGAAATACAATCTATTAAACGAACCAATTGGCAATAACCCTTTTGCGCAATACGCAGTCACCAACTACCAATGGGGAGCTTCGCTTAACTATGCTTTTATATCGCGTAAGCAAAGAGGTGATGTGCGACTTGCGAACATTAAGCTGGAAGACCAAAAGCTTTCTCTTGGATTAAAGGAACAAGAAATGGAGTACAAAATTTCTGCGGCTCAAAACAATTATTCGACTGCAATTAATTTAGCTCTGTTGACAGAAAAAATTGTACAAAGTAATTTAACTCTCTACAAATCAGAACAAGCGATGTTTAACATTGGAGAAAGCTCCGTATTTATGATAAACACTAGAGAAACCAATTATTTAAAAGCCCAAAAAGAGAACATCGATGCATTGTTTACGCAATTTCAATCTCTAAATGAATTGAGGTATATCTTGCAATTTTAATCGCAATTGAAAAAGGACGGTTTTCTACCGTCCTTTTATAAATTTCATTATTGAAGTACTAAAATTACCCCGACTCCAGCAAGATATCCAAGTAAAGCTAACAATGAGATATTCTTTAAATACCAAAAAAACGGGATTTTCTCCATTCCCATTGCAACTACACCTGCGGCAGAGCCAATTATAAGAATACTTCCACCTGTTCCAGCCGCGTACGCTATGAAGTGCCAAACTTGAGCATCCGGCGCATCTTGAAACATTCCAATTCCCGCAGCGACCAAAGGCACATTATCAATTATTGCAGAACTAATTCCCAAAATGCTTAAAAATAAATTTTGTGGTATGGCGCTATTCACTGATTGTCCGAAGAAATATATCATTCCCACTGACTCCATAGCCGCAACTGCCATTAATATTCCTAAGAAAAAAAGAATAGAAGGTATTTCTATTTTACTCAACGCTTTCATCGTTGGGCCTTCGTGTAAAGATGTATTCTCTTCTACTCGATTCGTTAATTTTATTGAACGTTGGCTCAAAACCTCACCTACAATTGCGAAAATTCCCAAGGACAACATCATTCCAGCATACGGAGGTAAATGAGTTACTGTTTTAAAAATCGGAACAAAAACAATGAGTAAAAGTCCTAATACAAGCATAAAACGACCATAAGGTGGCTTTTCAAACTCCTGATGTTCCTGTTCAATATTCCCTTTAAAAACGGGAAGAAACGAAGCTATTATTACGGGAACAAAAACATTTGCCAATGAAGGTAGAAGTACATGTTCAATTAACTTCAGTGAACTTACTTTATTCGCCATCCAAAGCATGGTTGTTGTAACATCTCCTATTGGAGTCCATGCTCCTCCCGCATTTGCAGCAATAATTACCATCCCGATATACCACATGCGTGCATTTCTATCATCGATTAGTTTTCTCAATACAGTAATCAAAACAATTGTCGTTGTAAGGTTATCAATTATTGCAGAAAGAATAAAAGCTAATGCGGATATAATCCACAATAATTTTCGTTTACTTTTTGTGGAAATAATTTTTTTTATGGTTTCGAAGCCTTGAAAATGATCAATCATCTCAACAATTGCCATAGCCCCCATTAAGAAAATTAAAATTTCAGCTGTTTTGCCAAAGTGGTGTAACATAGCTTCTTCAAAAAGATTCATTTTACTTTCGTGACTAAACTCCATAAAATTAGATACAAGTCCGCCAACTGGATTAAACCAATGTTCAAAATGATCGATTCCTAATGAAACAACAGTCCAACAAAGAACCATCATTATTAAGGCTGGTATTAATTTGTCAATTCTTGTTGAATGTTCGAGTGTTATTGCGATATATCCTAAAACGAATACTATTAATATTAAAACTTCCATGATTTAATAGTTTAAAAAGTTCAAAAATTGGTCAAATTCCAATATTTCAACTGTGAATTAATTTGAATAAAAAAGTGAATTGGAATGAAGTTTTTGAAACTTCATGGATGTGAGCAATTTTCCGCTATTTAAAACTCTTTAAATCGAAAATCAGTCCCACTTAGTTTACTTATTACCAATAGGTATGCGCTACATAATTGAAATCTGTTTGTGAATTACAGATTTTCACATGTTTCGTTGTTCCTTTCGAGGTGGAATTTTTAGAAGTAAAAGCTGAATAACTCAAATAAGAGTGAAACTGATTCTCTAAATTTTTCTTTTGTTTGTTCGAATCCTCACTCTCAGAAAAAATTTTGATTTGTCCGTTAAATTCACTGAAATAAATTTGAATTGAGGATAAATCTGAAGCCGTTTCTTCATTTATTTCTGAAACTAAAATTGACCCATTTAAAAATGGTACTTGCCCATTATCAAAAGGAATAAGGATGAAACTATAAAGCAACATCAATAGAAAAATTCCAGACTTTTTAATAAGCAATTTCACACTGTAAATATATTATTATTATCGTTCCGACAACACAAACTAGATTAGTTTCCAAATTGTATTTTTTAATCTCTCAATCCCCTGATAAACTGGCATTACTTATTATTTTTGTAAAATGAATAAGGGAATTCTGTACATGATTCTTTCGGGACTTTGTTTTATCGTTGTCAACTTTCTTGTAAAAGTTCTCGGTGGAGGTCCAGATCAATCTCTATTTCCTGGATTACAGGCCTACCCTGCTCACGAATTGGTTCTTGGAAGATCCGTTGTTTCCTTCGTAATTAGTTTAGCCATTATCAAACAACGAAAACTGCCTGTTTTCGGTATAAATAAAAAATGGTTGATTATTCGCGGAGTTTCAGGCACTGTTGCCTTAACGATTTTTTTCTATACAATCCAATATTTACCATTAGCAATAGCCACAACGGTTCAATATTTGGCACCGATTTTTACTGTAATTTTTGCCATTATTTTTCTAAAGGAAAAAGTCAAAAAACTTCAATGGGTATTCATAGTTATGGCATTTTTAGGAGTTGTAATGATAGGATTGGATAAACTAATGGCCATTTCTCCCGAAGCGGAAAATATTTCGTACTTCTGGCTTGGAATGGGAATTTTATCGGCCGTTTTTTCTGGTATTGCGTATACAGCAATCGTGAAATTGAAACCCACTGATTCACCTATTACAATTGTTTTCTATTTTCCAATGATTGCCATTCCCATAATGATTGTATTTTGTTTCTTTGAATTTACCATGCCTCAAGGAATTGAATGGTTAATTATTTTAACCATTGGGATTTTCACTCAATTTGCACAAGTACTGCTCACTAAAGCTTTTCACGAAGGAAGCGCCTCCACTATATCGCCCTTTCAATATCTTGGAGCAATTTACGCGTTTTCACTTGGCACATTTGTTTTTAACGAGACCTTAAGTTTGGTTGTCAATCTAGGAATTATTATTGTTGTTGGAAGTGTTGTGATTAATGCGTTCATTCGAAAGTCCTAATCCTGATTTTTTCTTAATTTTAAGTCGATGAATGAACAAATAAACAGAGAAAAACTAGCCAGTTTTGGGAATATAGAACTTCTTGCCAAGCAAGTAGTCGAAGGATTTATTACCGGATTACACAAGAGCCCTTTTCATGGTTTTTCTGTAGAATTTGCGGAACATCGCTTATACAATCAAGGCGAATCTACGCGACACATTGATTGGAAATTATATGGAAGAACGGAAAAGCTATTCACAAAAAAGTACGAAGAAGAGACCAACCTGCGTTGTCAGATCGTGATTGACTGCTCAAGTTCGATGCTTTTCCCAATGAATGAAGAACACACCAAATTGAGTTTTTCAGTTTATGCCGCCGCATCAATTATTGAACTATTGAAGCGACAGCGTGATGCCGTGGGATTGTCTTTATTTACCGATAAATTGGATTTACACACAGAGGCAAAATCTTCTCAACGCCATCATCTGTATTTGTATAGTGAACTTGAAAAACACCTTAAACAATACACAACTTCTAAAATAAAGACAACTTCTACTATTCAGACTCTACACGATATTGCTGAGTTAAGTAAACGCAGAAGTATGGTAATTATCTTTTCAGATTTGTTGGACGATCCTGAGAGACAAGACGAATTCTTTCAGGCGTTACAACATTTAAAGCACAATAAACATGAAGTCATTGTTTTCCATACAATTGATAAAAAGAATGAAGTAGATTTTGAATTGGAAAATCGTCCATACAACTTAATTGACATGGAAACCGGTGAATCAATGAAAATTCAACCTAATCAGTTCAAAGAGGAATATCAAAAGTCAATTAATCAGTATTTTAAAACAATTGCGCTAAAATGCGCAGATTACAAAATTGATTTCATGCCTGCAGACATTCGCAGCGGTTATGATGATGTGTTATTGAACTTTTTGTTGAAAAGACAGAAAATGCGATAGGTTTGTACCGCAAAGACACAGAGGAAAAACAAAGTTCACAAAGTACCATTTAGCAAGAGTAAACATCAACTTCGTTCATATCTTTGTGCTCTAAAATTTAAGTAATGGAATTCCTAATCTTTGCGCCTTTACGGTAAAAAAACTAGGCCGTATGCGCTGGTTTCGTTAAGTCTACTATCGTTTTAACAGGACTAAAGGTTTCGGACGGAATATCGATGAAAATGGTATTCCAGTTGCTCATTGCACCGTTCCAAAGTCCTGGCAGTTCCCGATAAAATACTTTTTTCCCAAATTGTGATTTCTCGACAACGAAAAATGCATCATCATCACGAAAGCTGGTTAAATCAAGTCGATTACCCTTACAATCTGACTTTGAAACAACTATAAAAACGGGATTAAAATGAGTGCTTCTTGAAACAATCTCTTGCTGATCTACAGCATTCGAAATTTGAGCCTTTTCAATAATTTGTTTTGTTATTTTTCCGTTCTGTTCAACCCAAAATGGTCCACCACCAGGCTCTCCTTCATTTTTTACCATTCCACAAACACGCGTTGGACGATTTGCCAATAAAGCAAGTTTCGTTTCGTTCATTTCAGCCATTTCTGAAGGAGATAAAAACTGATAAACAGCGTTCAAGGCATCCAATTTGTCCAATGAGTAATTCTTCGATAGTTCTTTTAAACTGTTCTGAAATTGAAGTAAAACGCCAATAGCTTCTTTCCACGTTTCAGCCGTTAAATTCGACTTTGACGTATGTTGTACATTATCGATATTTTTAATTAAAACAAAATCTGAATCTATTTTATTCAAATTATCTAACAACGCACCATGTCCTGCTGGTCGACGCAACGGAACACCGTTTGATTCAATTACCTCTTGATTCTCGTCAAAGCAATAGGCATTTGTATTTTCATCCTGATACGAGAAGTTCAATTGAACGTCTAAATTCAATAAATTCAAATGGTTTTTAATCTCCTTTTCAAACTCAGGTTGAATAGTGAAGTGAATTTCTGTTTCGTTCTGCGTTAGTCGATGTGCCTGGCGTAATTGATCTTGAAAAGCCGTATAAAATCTTCCGTTTTCTTCATGAAAAGGTATTAAACCTTTCGGCTTATCTCCTAAATTAAGTTGAGTACGATCGAGCAATTGGTGCACAAACTCAATTTCGTCTGTCTCTTATACACATCTCCGAGCCCACGAGACAGGCAGAAATCTCGT